>NZ_LGQY01000128.1:0-141335 GCF_003116065.1 Azospirillum sp. TSO5
GCCAACCACCTGAACATCACGGAAGCCACCGTGAAGGTTCACCTGAAGAGCCTGCTGCGCAAGATCAACGCCTCCAACCGTACCCAGGCCGCCATCTGGGCGCTGAACAACGGCATCGGCGGCGAGTTGGCCGGCGCCAACGTGGTCGCCGCGGCGGCGAACCAGTAACGACACACCCGTCCATTGCCCCCATCCCCACCTTGCCTGTCCGAAGGGAAGGTGGGATGTGGCCGTCATTGCATGACATGAATTGCCCGCCTGAATGAAGGCGGGCTTTTTCATGCGATTACATCATTGGATCGGAATAACCGGGGATCAAACCGGCAGCCGGATCACCGCGCGCAGGCCGCCATAGGGGCTGTCGTCCAGCGTGATGTCGCCGCCGTGGCTGCGCGCCACGTCCCGCGCGATGGTCAGCCCCAGGCCGGACCCGCCGGTGTCGAGATTGCGGCTGCTGTCGACGCGGAAGAAGGGCTTGAACACATCGTCGCGCAGATAGGCGGGGATGCCGGGCCCGTCGTCGTCCACCGTGATCTCGATGATGCCGCCCTTCGGTTCGGCCTTGACCCAGGCGGTGCCGGCATGGCGGCCGGCATTGACCAGCAGGTTGGCGATGCAGCGGCGGACCGCATTCGGGCGCAGCGGCAGGATCAGCCCGTCCGGCGCGGTCAGCGTCACTTCGGTCCCGTCGCGCCGCGCGCCGGCGGCGACCTCGTTCAGCAGGCGGGTCAGGTCGGTCGGCTGTACCGCCTCCGTCCCCTCGCCGCGGGCGAAAGCGAGATAGCCTTCGATCATGGTTTCCATCTCGGCGACGTCGGCCTTCAACTCCTCCACCTCCGGATCCAGATCGGGATCCTCGATCATGTCGAGCGCCAGCTTCATCCGGGTCAGCGGCGTGCGCAGATCGTGGCTGACGCCGGCCAGCATCTCGGTGCGCTGGTTGATCTGGCGCTGGATGCGTTCGCGCATCAACAGGAAGGCGGAGGCCGCCTGCCGCACCTCCGTCGCGCCCTCCATCTTGAAGTTGGAGACGTCGCGGCCCTTGCCGAGCGCGTCGGCGGCGATGGCCAGCCGCTTGATCGGCCGGATCTGGTTGCGCATGAACAGGATGGCGACGGCGAACAGCACGATGGCCGATCCGACCATCCACAGGATGAAGATATAGCTGGTCGGCGTGAACAGCCGGCGTTCCGGCGACATCACCGACAGCACGCCGTCGGCCATCTGCACCCGGATCTCGTACCATTCGTGGGCGACGCGGGTGTTGATGGTGAAGGGGCGGCCGACCCGCTCGTCCAGCGCCTTGCCCAGCGTGCGTTCCAGCAGGCCGCTCAGCTCCCGGCGCTTGTTTGGCAGGATCTGGTCCGGCTCCACCGTGACGATCAGGTCCGTCGTGCGGGCGGCGGTGGCCAGCGTCCAATCGCGGCCGTCCTGCGACGGGTCGCGCTCCAGCATGGCGATGACGGTGGCGATATCGCCGGCGACCGCATAGGCCAGCCGGTTGGTCACCGTGTCCCAATGGCGGTCGTAGAAGATCCAGGTCGCCACCGCCTGGGCCAGGATCACCGGCGTGACGATGATCAGCAGCGACCTGCCGAAAAGGGTGCGCGGCAGGAAGCGTTTCAGGAACGGCGTGCGACGCCGTCGTTCGGCGCGCCGCGCCGCCGCCCGGCCGGCCGCCGCGCCGTCGGCGTCGGCCCCTCCGCTGTCGGCCCGTCCGCTGCCGGCCGCCGTCACGGATCGGGCCTCAGCACATAGCCCTCGCCACGGACGGTGTGGAGATAGCGCGGCTCGCGCGGGTCGGCCTCGATCTTCCGGCGCAGGCGGGTCACCTGGACATCGACGGTACGGGCGTTGCCGGCGACCTTGCTGCGCTCCGTCAGCTCATCGCGCGTGAAGGTCACGCCGGGGGAGGCGGCGAGGATGCGCAGCAGGCTGGCCTCCGCTGTGGTCAGGCGGATCACCTCGTCGCCGTGGCGCAGCTCGTCGCGGTCGGGCAGGTAGATGAGGCGGCCGAGCCGCACCGGCGCCGCGGGCGGGGCTGCCGGTTCCGGCGGGCGCGTCGCCTGCCGGCGCAGGATGGAGTTGATGCGCAACAGCAGTTCGCGCGGATTGAAGGGCTTCGCGAGATAATCATCGGCCCCGGCCTCCAATCCGGCGATGCGGTCGTCCGGCTCGTCGCGGGCGGTCAGCAGCAGGATCGGCAGGTCGCGCTCGCGCCGCAGCGATTCGGTCAGCGACAGCCCCGACTCGCCCGGCATCATGATGTCGAGCACCAGCAGGTCGAAGGCGAGCCCGCCCAGCTGCGCCCGCGCGTCGGCGGCGTCGCGGGCCGTGCTGACAAGAAAGCCGTTTCCGGCGAGATACTTGCGCAGAAGTTCGCGCAGGCGGGTGTCGTCGTCGACGACCAGGATGTGGGGCTGATCTTCGGTCATGACGGGACTATAACGCGGCTCCCCGCAATCGACATAGGGGCGCCATGCGGGACATACCTTGGGTATGCATGGCGGGCAGGCGTGTAAGCGTTTGGCCGTTTCGACCTCGAACCGTGTTATCCTCCATATGTCCTCTACGAGGGCCGAGAGACACGAGGAGCGATCACGATGGCCGACCACCACAGGTCCAACGACCCCAGGGACCTGGACGCCCAAGACCTCGCCGACATGACCCGTGCCTTCCTCGCGAAGGGAGGGAACATCGTCCAATGCCCGCCGGGCGCCTCCGAAAACGTGGTTTACCGCAAGGGCGGCTTCCGCCGCCGCAATCCCAATGAGGCAAAGGCGGCCGCCGAAAAGCCGGCTGACGGTGCAACCCAGGGCGCAGCCGAAGACAAGCCGGCGGAAACCCAATCCGCAGCGCCGGTGGAGACTACCGAATCGAAGGCCGGCTGATCCGGTCGAGCGTTTCCTGATTTAGCGTTTCACGGCAAGACGGGCAGGGGGAACGGGCGGAGCGAATTTCGCCCGGTCCTCCTCGTCCAGCATGCCCATCATCACCTTGCGGAATCCCTCCACCGCCTCGGCCCCCGCCATGCGATAGGCGCGGGCGATGCGCTGACGTTGGGTTTCCGACAGCTGGCGTTCCAGCTCGACACCCTTTTCCGTCAGCTCCAGCAGCCGTTGCCGCCGGTCGCGGGCGCCGGTCTGCTGATCGATGAAGCCCTGGCGCACTAGCTCGCCCAGCACGCGCGACAGGCTCTGCTTGGTGATCTTCAGGATCGCCAGCAGTTCCGACACAGTGATCTTGGGATAGCGGCCGACGAAGTAGATCACGCGGTGATGCGCGCGGCCGAAGCCGATTTCCGCCAGAATTTCGTCCGGTTCGGCAGTGAATTCGCGATAGGCGTAGAAAAGCAGCTCCATCCCGGTACGGAGTTCCTCCTCGCGGAGGAAGAGCTGGTTAACGCCTGCTTTCAGATCGGCCATGGCGACGCGGTTGGTTCAATTTGTTCTAATTAGGACAGCAACTCAGACATAAACAATCGTGCGCCCGGTTACAAGAACAAGCTCATTCCCGCAAACGGCTTTTCCCGCCGCCGCTCAGGCGCTGCCGATCAGGATGCCGGTGGCGAAAACCAGCAGCCCGCCGACCACCACCTGGAAGGCGGCGGACAGCAGCGGCGTGTCCATATAGCGGTTGCGGATCCAGGCGATGATGGCCAGCTCGATCACCACCACGCCAACGGCGATGGCGGTCGCCGTCCAGAAATGCGGGATCAGATAGGGCAGGGCGTGGCCCAGCCCGCCCAGCGTGGTCATCGCGCCGCAGACCAGCCCGCGCAGCCACGGGCTGCCGCGCCCGGTCAGCGACCCGTTGTCGGACAGAGCCTCGGCGAAGCCCATCGAGATGCCGGCGCCGATGGAGGCGGCCAGACCGACCAGAAAGGTCTCGTGACTGTCCTGGGTGGCGAAGGCGGCGGCGAACAGTGGGGCCAGGGTAGACACCGACCCGTCCATCAGCCCGGCCAGACCCGGCTGCACGACCTGCAGCAGGAACAGCCGGCGTTCCGATTCGTGTTCCTGCTCCCGAACCTCCGGTGAGACGTATTTCGCCTCCAGCCGTTCGGCCTTGGCCTCGTGCCGGCGCTCCTCCTCGGCCAGATCGCCCAGCAACTGGCGGACTGCGGCGTCCTGCGACCGCTGGGCGGCGCGGGTGTAGAAGCGCTTGGTCTCCGCCTCCATCAGCTCGGCCTGCCGGCGCACGGTCTCAAGGCCCAGCGGGCGGGAGAGCCAGACCGGCTTGCGCTCCACGAAGCCCTTCACGTCCTGGCGGCGGATCAGCGGGATGTGGTCGCCGAATCGCGCGCGGAACAGCTCCAGCAGCCGGTGCCGGTGCCCGCTCTCCTCCGACGCCATGGCGCTGAACAGCTTGGCCGTGTCCGGGTAATTGTCGGAGAGGGCGTGGGCGAACTCGTCGTAGATGCGGCTGTCCTCCTCCTCCAGCGCGATGGCGAGCGCCAGCAGCTCCTTTTCCGTCAGGTCCGAGAAGTTCTTCATGGGGGTCAGGCCTTCGCCGCGTCTGGATGGTGCGTTGCGAATGATGCTATTCCGTAAAAGGGCATCTGCAACATGGCACTTCGTCTGGTCCGGCTCCGCCGTGGGTCTGATGGGCCTTCGCCGGCAGACTGCTACAAGATGTCTCTTATGGCTGCCGACGGCCGATGTGCCGGTCGGGTGAGTGGAATTTCCGCGGCGGGCTTGCTATGGGCTTGGATCACGAGAGGCCAAGAACGTTCCACAAGTTCCCATATAAAGCCGAGACAAGAAGGAAACGACCATGACCGCCAACCGGAAGCTGATCGCCGGAAACTGGAAGATGAACGGGTTGAAGGCCGACGGGCTGGATCTCGCCTCCGACCTCGCCGGTCGGCTGAAGGGCGCCGGTCCGGTCGTTTTCGACATGCTGGTCTGCCCGCCCTTCCCGCTGCTGTTCCCGGTGGGCGAAGCAATCGCCGACAGCCCGCTGGCGCTGGGCGGCCAGGATTGCGCGCCCAAGACCTCCGGCGCCCATACCGGCGACGTGGCGCCGACCATGCTGAAGGATGCCGGCTGCCGTTTCGTCATCCTCGGCCATTCGGAGCGCCGCGCCGACCATGGCGAGAGCGATTCGGTGGTGAACGCCAAGGCGGTCGCCGCCCACAAGGAAGGCCTCGTCGCCATCATCTGCGTCGGCGAGACCGAGGCGCAGCGCGACGCCGGTCAGGCGAATGCCGTGGTGTCGGGCCAGCTCGCCGGCTCCATCCCCGCGGGCGCGACGGCCGAGAACACCGTCATCGCCTATGAGCCGGTTTGGGCCATCGGCACCGGCAAGACCGCGACTCCGGACGACGTGAAGGCGATGCACGCCCACATCCGCGCCGAGCTGGACGGCAAGATCGCCGAGTCCGCCAAGGTCCGCATCCTCTATGGCGGTTCGGTCAAGCCGAACAACGCAACGGAGCTGATGGCGGTGGAGAATGTCGACGGCGCGCTGGTCGGCGGCGCGGCCCTGAAGGCCGACGATTTCTGGGCCATCGCCACCGCCTGCCGCTGATCCGCCACGCTGGTGTCAGCCATGCCGCCAATGGATATGGCCTGGGTATTTTGGCGCTGGCATATCCCGCGGCGGCGCGGTACAAACAATGGGCGCGCGCCACGGGCCCTTAAGACGGCCTGTGGCGCGCTATTCGATTTTTGGGATGGGCGTGGGGTGAGCATCGCATGGAATCGGTGATTCTGGTTATTCACCTGCTGATCGCCGTCGGGCTGGTCGGCGTGATCCTGATCCAGCGGTCGGAAGGCGGCGGACTCGGCATCGGCGGCGGTACCATGGGCGGCATGATGAGCACCCGTGGCACGGCCAACCTGCTGACGCGGACCACCGGCATTCTGGCGGGCTGCTTCTTCGCCACCAGCATCGTGCTGGCGATCCTGGCCGGCGGCCATTCGCGTCCGGCGTCGATCATCGACACGCTGCCGGCCTCTCCGACGGCCCCGGCCCAGCCGGCGACCCCGGCCGCTCCGGCCCAACCCGCGCCGCCGGTGTCCCAGTAAAGGGACCATCCAGCGCACGGGTACGAAGCGGACAGCGAGGCGGCCTCCCCGAAGCCGCCTCTTTCTTTTGAGGGCCGACGACCGCGACGTGAGTTTCGGCGCCGACCCCTCGGGGACATGAAATATCCGCCCCCTATGGGGACACGGAACAGCTCTCAAGCTCTTCGGACGGACATGACTCGCTACATCTTCATCACCGGTGGCGTCGTTTCTTCGCTGGGCAAAGGTCTGGCATCGGCGGCGCTTGGGGCGCTTCTCCAGGCGCGCGGCTACAAGGTGCGGTTGCGCAAGCTGGATCCGTACCTGAACGTCGATCCCGGCACGATGAGCCCCTATCAGCACGGCGAGGTCTTCGTGACCGACGACGGGGCTGAGACGGACCTGGATCTCGGCCATTACGAGCGCTTCACCGGCGTGTCGGCCCGCAAGGGCGACAACATCACCACCGGCCGCATCTACTCCACCGTGATCGCGAAGGAGCGTCGCGGCGATTACCTGGGCGGCACCGTCCAGGTCATTCCGCACATCACCGACGAGATCAAGGAGTTCATCCGCGCCGACGCCACCGATGAGGACTTCATCCTGATCGAGATCGGCGGCACGGTGGGCGATATCGAGTCGCTGCCCTTCCTGGAGGCGATCCGCCAGTTCGGCAACGAGGTCGGGCAGGAGAATGTCCTCTACATCCACCTGACCCTGCTGCCCTACATCCCGACCGCCGGCGAGCTGAAGACGAAGCCGACCCAGCATTCGGTGAAGGAGCTGCTGAGCGTCGGCATCCAGGCCAACATCCTGCTGTGCCGCGCCGACCGTCCGATTCCGGAGAACGAGCGCAAGAAGATCGCGCTGTTCTGCAACATCCGTCCGGAGCGGGTGATCGCGGCGCTGGACGTCGATTCGATCTATCAGGTGCCGATCAGCTACCACGAGGAAGGCTTCGACACCCAGGTCCTGAGCTATTTCGGCCTGCCGGTCGACAAGGAGCCGGACCTGTCGCGCTGGACCCGCATCATTGAGCGGGTGCGCAAGCCGCAGGGCGAGGTCACCATCGCGGTGGTCGGCAAGTACATCAGCCTGCTTGACAGCTACAAGTCGCTGGCCGAGGCGCTGACCCACGGCGGCATCGCCAACAACGTCAAGGTCAACCTCGACTGGATCGATTCGGAGATCTTCGAGGATGACGACGCGGCGGTGAAGCGGCTGGAGAATGTCCACGGCATCCTGGTGCCGGGCGGCTTCGGTTCGCGCGGGACGGAAGGCAAGATCCGGGCGGCCCAATTCGCGCGTGAGCGCAAGGTGCCGTACTTCGGCATCTGCTTCGGCATGCAGATGGCGGTGATCGAAGCCGCCCGCAACATGGCGAAGATCGAGGATGCCGGCTCCACCGAGCTGGGCAAGCCGGGCAACCCGGTCGTCGGTCTGATGACGGAGTGGATGCGCGGCAACACGCTGGAGCGTCGTGCCGAGGTCGGCGATCTGGGCGGCACCATGCGGCTCGGCGCCTATCCCGCCAAGCTGCTGGAGGGCAGCAAGGTCGCCGAGGTCTATGGCACCACCGACATCTCCGAACGGCACCGTCACCGCTATGAGGTGAACGTGTACTACAAGGAGCGTCTGGAGCGCTGCGGCATGAAGTTCAGCGGTCTGTCGCCGGACGGGGAACTGCCGGAGATCGTCGAGATCCCCGACCATCCCTGGTTCATCGGCGTGCAGTTCCACCCGGAACTGAAGTCCAAGCCGTTCGAGCCGCACCCGCTGTTCACCGCCTTCATCAAGGCGGCCATCGATCAGAGCCGGCTGGTCTGACCGGCGCCTTTGCCCCCTCCCTAACCCTCCCCCGCGTTCCGCGGGAGAGGGAACTCCGCCGTACTTCCGCAAAGCTCCTACCCCCTCTCCCGCGAAGCGGGGGAGGGATGGGGAGGGGGCAACCAGCGCACGAGCTTATGCACTGAAAACGCCCCGCCCCCCAAAAGCGGGGCGTTTTCATGTCCGGCACTTTCCCTATACGTCAGCTTCCTTGCGCACCCGAAAACCTTGTGCGACGATTTGCGGAAAATCGCATAGCCAAACAATCGGATCGGGGAGTGACCATGAATCGCGTCAGGATCGCTGCGCTCGCCACCTGCCTGACCGCGCTCGCCGCGGTCCCGGCCGTCGCGGCGGACTATTCCTCCACCATCTTCTTTGGCGACAGCCTGACCGACAGTGGGGCGTTCCAGTCGCTGCTGCCGTTCGGCGGCAAGTTCACCACCAATCCGGGGCCGGTGTGGGCGGAGAACCTTGCCGGCGCGCTCGGTACCTCCGCCACCACGGCGGCGTGGGGCGGTACCGACTATGCGGTCGGTGGCGCGCGGGTGAACACGTCGGTCGGCGTCCCGGCGACAGGCCCGACGGCCCTGGCACCCAGCGTGGCGACGCAGGTCTCCGGCTATCTCGCCTCCACCGGCGGACGGGCCGATCCGAACGCGCTTTACACAGTCTGGGGCGGCGCCAACGACATCTTCGCCGCGCTCAACAACCCGGCGACCGCGCAGGCCACTGTGACGCAGGCGGCCGGCGATCTGGTGACGCAGGTGGCGCGGCTGCGCGCCGCCGGTGCGCGCACCATCCTGGTGCCGACGGTGCCGGACATCGGATCGACCCCGTTCGGGCAGGCGCAGGGCGCGACGGCGGCGGCGCAGATCACGCAGCTGGTCAGCGGCTATAACCAGTTGGTCACGCTGGGTCTGGCGAATGCAGGCGTTTCGGTCATTCCGATCGACACCTATTCCCTGCTGCGGGCGGCGGTGGCGAATCCGGCCTCCTTCGGCTTCGCCAATGCGACCGGCACCGCCTGCACCACCAGCAGTTCTCTGCTCTGTACCTCCGCCTCGCTGGTGGCGCCGAACGCCGCGGAGAGCTACCTGTTCGCCGACGGCGTCCACCCGACCACGGCCGGCCATCGCGCAGTTTCGGACTTCGTGCTGAACGCGCTGACCGCCCCCGGCAACGTCGCGCAGCTTGCCGAATCGCCGATCCACACCCGCGACCGGCTGACCGCCACAATCCTCGCCCAGGCGGCAACGAGCCTGTGGAGCCGCAAGCCGGGCACGACCGGCGCCTGGATCAGCGGTGGAGTCGGCCGGCTGACCAGCGACCGCACCGGCGATCCCGGCATCGGCGGACAGGCCGAGGTGCGCGGCACACCGCTGTCGATCAGCGTCGGCATCGACAAGCGCTTCACCGAGAACCTGCTGCTCGGCGTGGCCGGCACGGCGTCGCATTACCGCGGCAGCTTCTCCACCGGCGGCGATTACAAGCAGCGGGAGTATGTGCTGAGCGGCTACGGCATCTACCGCATGGGCGGCGCCTTTGTGAACGGCGTCGGTTCCATCGGCTTCGCCGATTACGACCTGCGGCGCGGCGTGACCATCAATGGCACCGACCATTCCACCGGCGGCAGCACCGAGGGCATCAACGCCTCCATCGGCGCCGAAGGCGGCTATGAGTTCATGACCGGCGGGCTGACCCATGGCCCGGTGCTGGGCCTGCGCTATCAGCATGTCGAGGTCGAGGGCTTCAGCGAGGACAGTAGCCTGTTCGGCTTCACCTACCGCTCGCAGACCCGTAATTCGCTGGTCGGTAGCGTCGGCTATCAGGCGGCCTATGATTTCGGCAGCGTCCTGCCCTACGCCAAGGTGACGCTGAACCGGGAGTTCAAGGACGACCAGCGCAGCATCACGGTGGAAAGCCGCAGCATCTCCACGCTCGCCTACGACGTGGCGGTGGCGAAGCCCGACCGCAGCTATGTCGATCTGACGGCCGGCGCCTCCTTCAAGCTGGCGGAGTCGGTCACCGGCACGCTCGGCCTGAATGCCCGGTTGGGTGAGGAGAACCGCCGTGATTACGGCGGCTTTGTCGGCGTCAGCGTCGGTTTCTGACGAAAGGCGGGGTGACCGGGGGCAAGTCCGCTCCATATCAGGGGCGGATTTGCCAACGGGAGGAAAACAAAACCATGTCCGAGGTGATGATCGATGCCGCCGATGGTGGCCACTTTTCGGCTTATGTCGCCAAGCCCAAGGTGACGCCCGCCGGCGGTCTGGTGGTGATCCAGGAAATCTTCGGCGTCAACGCGGTGATGCGGGAGCAATGCGACTGGTATGCCTCGCAAGGATTCCTGGCCGTGTGCCCCGACCTGTTCTGGCGCCAGCAGCCGGGCGTGCAGCTGACCGACAAGACGCAGGAGGAGTGGAACAAGGCCTTCGCCCTGATGAACGGCATGGATCAGGACAAGGCGGTGGAGGACCTGAAGGCGGCGCTGGCCTGGGTGCGCGGACAGGATGGATGCACCGGCAAGGCCGGCAGCGTCGGCTACTGCCTGGGAGGCCGGCTGGCTTTCATGATGGCGACGCGGTCGGACGCCGACGCCAATGTCGGCTATTACGGCGTCGGGCTGGAGGGGCTGCTGGGCGAGGCGGGCAACATCGGCAAGCCGCTGCTTCTGCACATCGCGGAGAACGATAAGTTCTCCAGCCCCGACAAGCGCGACGCGGTGGTGGCCGGGGTGAAGGACAACAGGTGGGTGACCGCCAAGGTCTATCCTGGCATGGACCACGCCTTCGCCCGGCCGGGCGGCGAGCACTACGACCAGGACGCGGCCGACGAGGCCAACCGGCTGACGGTGGAGTTCTTCCGCACGCATCTGGGGTGAGGGTAGTCGATTTCTTAGGTGCTTTTGCCCCCTCCCTAACCCTCCCCCGCTTTGCGGGAGAGGGAACTCCGCTGCTCATGCGCTCAGTTCCCTCTCCCGCGAAGCGGGGGAGGGTCGGGGAGGGGGCATTCAGTAGGCGCCTAAGTGGCTTGCAGCGCGCACCGCCGCCCGCCATTGACCATCCCCCCATTTAATGGGATGCAAAGGCCCACGGGCGCCCTCTCGCCCGTTTTCGTTTTGGAGCACTCCGATGACCACGCCGCGCCCTATCCAGATCGGCGACCTGACCGTTGCCAACGACCGTCCCTTCGTCCTGATCGCCGGCCCCTGCCAGATGGAAAGCCGCGACCATGCGATGGAGACCGCGTCCGCGCTGGTGGAGATGACCAAGGCGCTGGGCATGGGGCTGATCTACAAGTCGAGCTTCGACAAGGCCAACCGCACCTCCATCACCACCGCGCGCGGCCTGGGTATGGACAAGGCGCTGCCGATCTTCGCGGAAATCCGCGAGCGCTTCGGCTGCCCGGTCATCACCGACGTGCATGAATCGACCCAGTGCGCTCCCGTTGCCGAGGCGGTGGATGTGCTGCAGATCCCGGCCTTCCTCTGCCGCCAGACCGACCTGCTGATCGCCGCCGCCGAAACCGGACGCGCGGTGAATGTCAAGAAGGGCCAGTTCCTGGCGCCGTGGGACATGAAGAACGTCGCCGCCAAGCTGGTCGCCTCCGGCAATGAGCGCGTCCTGCTGTGCGAGCGCGGCGCCAGCTTCGGCTACAACACGCTGGTGTCGGACATGCGGTCCCTGCCGATCATGGCGGAGACCGGCTTCCCGGTGGTGTTCGACGCCACCCATTCCGTCCAGCAGCCGGGCGGGCAGGGCACCACGTCGGGGGGGCAGCGCGAGTTCGTCCCGGTTCTGGCCCGTGCCGCCATCGCGGTCGGCGTCGCCGCCGTCTTCATGGAGACGCACGAGAACCCCGATTGCGCCCCCAGCGATGGCCCGAACATGGTCGCGCTGAAGGACATGCCGGCCCTGCTGGCGAAGCTCCAGGCCTTCGACCGTCTGGCGAAGTCCTAAAAACGTGTAACTTGGAACGGGCCGGTTCAGCCTTCGGGGACAGTCATGATAGTCGGTCGGAGTTTTCGGGGTGCGGTCGTGGCGCTCCTGCTGCTGGTGGTCGCCTTCCCGGCGCTGGCGCTGGAGAGCTTTCAGAAATCCAAGCTGACCGTCGAAACGTCGGGCGGCGGCAAGTTCCGCTTCGACGTCGAACTGGCGCTGACGCCCGGCCAGCAGGCCCAGGGCTTGATGTTCCGCCAGTCGATGCCGGCCGATGCCGGGATGTTGTTCGTTTACGACCGGGTGCAGCCGGCCAGCTTCTGGATGAAGAACACGCTGATCCCGCTCGACATGCTGTTCATCGCCGCCGACGGCCGCATCGTGAACATCCACGAGCGCGCGGTGCCGGAATCGCTGGACTCGGTCAATTCCGACGGGCCGGTGAAGGCGATCCTGGAGTTGAACGGCGGCATGGCCTCGCGGCTGGGCATCCGCCCCGGCGACCGCGTGGTGTCTCCCGACATCGCCAAGCCCTGAACGGAAAGCCCTCGCGCCGATAGATGATCCGCCGCCCATGACTTTCGCGTAAACTCGCCCAGATCAATCGCGCGGGGCTTGAGCGGCGCGGAGGGCTGGGATGGCCAAGGGAGCAAGCGGCCGGGCGGCGATCTTTCTCGGACTGGCGCTCAGCGCCGCGGCCGGCCTGTCCGCCTATGTCGTGCTGGCACGGGCGGAACCGGGGCCGGCCTATCGCCTCGCGCGGGTCGAACAAGGCCCGCTGGTCAGCGCCATCACCGCCACCGGCACCATGAGCGCGCTTGTGACGGTGGAGGTCAGTTCCCAACTCTCCGGCCAGATCGCGGAGCTGTATGCCGATTTCAACAGCCGGGTCACCAGCGGCCAGATCCTCGCCCGGCTGAACGGCGACCAACTGGCCGCCCGGCTGGCCCAGGCCGGCGCCGATGTCGATTCCGCCAAGGCGGCACTCATCCAGCAGCAGGCGCTGCACGACAAGGCGCGGGCCGATCTCGCCAGCGCCAGGGCCAGCGTCGCCAATGCCGACGCCCAGATCGTCCGTGCCGACCTCGTCCAGCGTGATGCGGAGCGCGACCTGCGCCGCCGACGCGACCTGCAGGGACGCGGCGTCGTCGCCGCCGCCGATCTGGAGAAGGCGGAAACCGCCGCCCACAGCGCCCAGGCCCAATTGATCGCTGCCCGTGCGCAGAAGCGGCAGGCCGAAGCGGCGGAAGCATCGGCCGATGCCTCGCTGGCGGTCGCCGCCGCCCAGGTCGAGGTCGCCCGCGCCCAGGTCGCCCAGCGCGAGGCGGCCCTGCAGTTGGTGCGCGTCGACCTCAACCGCTCCGTCATCCGCTCGCCCATCGACGGGGTGTGGTGAACCGGGCGGTCAGCACCGGCCAGACGGTGGCGGCCAGCCTGTCGGCGCCCACCCTGTTCACCATCGCCCAGGATTTGCGTCAGATGGAGGTTCTCGCCAACATCGACGAGGCCGACATCGGCAGGGTGCGCGAAGGCATGCCGGTGCGCTTCACCGTCAACGCCTTCCCTGGCGACAGCTTCACCGGCCGCGTGGCTCAGGTGCGGCTGGCGCCGAAGGAGGACATGACGGTCGTCACCTACATCGTCGTCATCACGGTGGAGAATCCGGAGCTGCGGCTGCTGCCGGGCATGACCGCCAATTTGCGCATCACGGTGGACGAACGGCCGTCCGCGCTGAAGCTGCCCAACGCAGCCCTGCGCTTCCGCCCGCCGGGAGCCGAAGCCTCGACCGATGCGCCGACGCCGACCACCGGCGGCCCCAATGGCGGGCGTGGCGCCGCAGCGCTGGAGGCGGCGGCCAAGCGGGTGATTGACGGGCTGAAGTTGGACGAGACGAGGCGCCGCGACATCACCACCCTAGTGGCGGAGGCGCGCGACCGCTTCGCCGCTCTGGACGCCGAGGGCGGCGACCCCGAACGCCGCCGGGTGGAGGCGAACGCCATCCGCACCGCGACCCTGGAGCGAATCGCCGGGCTGCTCGACCCGGAACAGCGCGACCGCTTCGAGGCTCTGGTGGTCCCCGGGCGCGCGGTGGAGGCGGTGCGGACGGTCTGGGTGCCCGGCCCCGGCAATGGCAGCGCGGTCGGCATAGCAGTGCGGCTCGGTATCGGCGACGGCAGCTATACGGAGGTGGTGTCGGGCGACCTGCGGGCCGGGCAGGAGGTCATCACCGGTATCCTGGCCCCCGACCGCGACGGCCGCCGGGGACCGCGCCTTGGCTTCTGATCCTACGGCACCCGAACCCCTCATCGCTGTCGAACGCCTCAGCCGCCGCTATCGCATGGGGCCGCAGACCGTCCACGCGCTGGACGACGTGACCGTCACCATCCGCCGGGGCGAGTTCGTGGCGGTGATGGGACCGTCGGGGTCGGGCAAATCCACCTTCATGAACCTGCTGGGCTGTCTGGATCGTCCCGATGCCGGACGGTACCGGCTGGATGGGCAGGAGGTCGCCGGCCTGTCCTCCGACGCGCTGGCGGCGGTGCGGAACCGCAGCATCGGATTCGTCTTCCAGTCCTTCAACCTGCTGCCGCGCCAGACCGCGCTCGACAACGTTATGCTGCCGATGGTCTATGCCGGCGTCGGCCATGCCCAGCGGGTGGAGCGGGCGCTGGCGGCGCTCGATTCGGTGGGGCTGCGGGAACGGGCAAGGCACCGGCCGACCCAGCTTTCCGGCGGGCAGCAGCAGCGGGTCGCCATCGCCCGCGCCCTGGTCAACGATCCGCTGCTGCTGCTTGCCGACGAACCCACCGGCGCGCTCGACACTGCCACCAGCCTGGAGATCATCGGCCTTTTCCAGCGGCTGAACCGGCGCGGCATCACCATCGTGCTGGTGACGCACGAGCCGGAGGTGGCGCGATTTGCGGCCCGCGTCCTGCAGTTCCGCGATGGCCGCCTGGTCGACGATCTGCATCAGAAGCCGGAGACCGCGGCATGACCGCTTGGGACGCCTTGCGCGCGGCGCTCGAGTCCCTGCGGGCGAACCCGCTGCGTAGCGCGCTGACCATGCTGGGTATCGTCATCGGCGTGGCGGCGGTGATCGCCATGGTCGCGGTGGGAGCCGGCGCCCGCGATCAGGTGCTGCGCCAGATCGCCAGCCTGGGCACCAACCTGATCCTGGTGGGGCAGGGCAGCATCGTCCGCAGCGGCGTGAAGCTGGGGGCCGGCACCGCATCCTCTTTGACGGAGGACGATGCGCTGGCGGTGCTGTCGGAGATCCCCGGCGTGGTGGTGACCGCGCCGTCGGTGCGCTGGGGCCTGCAGATCGTCGCCGGCAACCAGAATTGGGGCACCATTCTGTTCGGCATCACGCCGGATTACATGGACGCCCGCGACTGGACCATCGCGCTGGGACGCGACCTGTCGGACGAGGATGTTGCGCAGGCGAACAAGGTCGTGGTCCTCGGTCAGACGGTGGTGCGCAACCTGTTCGGCGGCGGCGATCCCATCGGAGAGCCGGTGCGGCTGTTCTCCACCCCGCTGACCGTCGTCGGGGTGCTGGCGGAGAAGGGGCAGAACACGCAGGGCCAGGACCAGGACGACGTCATCTTCGTGCCGCTGTCCACCGCCAAGCGCAACATCCCGGGCATGGCGAAGAGCAACCCGCGCTTCATCCACAGCATGGCGGTGAAGATGCGCGACGGTGCCGACATGGCGGAGGCGCAGGCGCAGATCCGCGACCTGCTGCGCCAGCGCCATCGGCTGATCCCCGGCCAGGACGACGATTTCTGGATGCGTGACCTGTCGGAGGTATCGGCGACCCGCGACGAGTCCTCCCGCGCCCTGTCGTTCCTTCTGGCCGCCGTGGCTGCGGTCTCGCTGCTGGTCGGCGGCATCGGCATCATGAACATCATGCTGGTGTCGGTGACCGAGCGCACGCGCGAGATCGGACTGCGGCTCGCCATCGGGGCGCGGCGGCGCGACATTCTGGTGCAGTTCCTGATCGAATCGATCACCCTGTCGCTGATCGGGGCCGCGGTCGGCGTGGCGCTGGGCGTCGGCACTGCCGTGGCGGTCGCGGCGCTGGCCGGCTGGCCGACGCTGATCCGGATCGACTCGATCGTGCTTGCGGTGGTGGTCAGCGGGCTGGTCGGCGTCTTCTTCGGCCTTTACCCGGCGCGGCGCGCCGCCGGCCTCAATCCCATCGAGGCACTGCGGCACGAATAGCGGCGAAATCCGCCTCCGCATCGCCCTCCAGCACGACAAGCCGCGCATCGCTGCGGGCCAGCCACAGCGCCAGCCGCCCGACCCACGCCACCTCGCGCGGTATGGCGAGCAGCGACGGCTGCCGTTCCGCCATCACACGGGCCAGGGCCAGGGCCGAGGTCGCGGCATGGCGTTTGGCGAGGTCGATCTGCCCGACGGCGGGGTTCAGCGCCGCGCGCAACGGTCCCCCGCCCATCGGTGCCACCACATCCACCGCAACGTCGGCGCGCAGCAATCGATGGGCGAGATCGACCGCCGAGCGGCGGTCCGGCCGGTCCTTGAGGTCGGGCAGAAACAGGGCGACGGCAAGCGGGGCGGGGGTGAGCGATGGCAACGAAACGGATCCGGAACGGTGTTGGAGACAGGCTGTTGAGCGACCGAACGCCGCACCAAATGCCCAAGGCGGCAGGCTGGATGGAAAAGTCCGCAAAAGCGGTGCGCCGTCCGCTTGCCGTGGGCGTGGCGTTCGTGTATCTCACAACGCGGCGACGGGGCGTAGCGCAGTCTGGTCAGCGCGCCAGTTTTGGGTACTGGAGGCCCCCGGTTCGAATCCGGGCGCCCCGACCATCGCCAGGGTACAACTCCGCGTTCAGGCCATCAGCGCCGGGGACGCCATCGCAGGCATTTGGGGAGACGAGCGAGCCATGAACGTCCGGATCTATCAGCCGAGCAAGACGGCCATGCAATCCGGCCGGGCCAAGACTCACCGTTGGATGCTGGATTACGAGATCGAGACGCCGCGCCGTCCGGAACCGCTGATGGGCTGGACCAGCTCCGGCGACACGCTGAATCAGGTGCGCCTGTCCTTCGAAACGAAGGAAGAGGCCATCGCGTTCGCGGAGCGCGAGGGCTGGAACTACACCGTGCAGGAAGCGCCGGTCCGCCGCGTCCGTCCGCGCAACTACGCCGACAACTTCCGCACCGATCGCCCGCGCTTCTGATCGCAAATCCGGGACAAGGCCCCATAGCTCAGTTGGATAGAGCAGCCGCCTTCTAAGCGGCAGGTCGCTGGTTCGAATCCAGCTGGGGTCGCCATCTCGGCAGACCGTTGCAAGACAAAAGAAAAGCCCCGCTTCGGCGGGGCTTTTTCCTTTGTGAGCGGATGGGGACGGCGCGTCGGCGGTTAGGCTGCTTTGATGTCGCCGAGGAAGGCTTCCACGTCGCGACGCATCATCTCGGCCTGCCTGGACAACTCACCGGCGGCCGACAGCACCTGAACGGCGGCGTTGCCGGCTTCGCCCGCGGCCTGTGTCACCTGGACGATGCTGCCCGTCACCTCCTGTGTGCCGGTGGCGGCTTGCTGGACGTTGCGGGAGATCTCGTTGGTCGCCGCACCCTGCTCCTCGATCGCGGCGGCGATGGCGGTGGTGATGTCGTTGATGCTGCCGATGGTGCCGCCGATCCCGGTGATCGCCGTCACTACCCCCTGCGTGGTCTGCTGAATGGCACCGATCTGGCTGGCGATTTCCTCCGTCGCCTTCGCGGTCTGGCCGGCCAAGTTCTTCACCTCGCTGGCGACGACTGCAAATCCCTTGCCGGCCTCTCCCGCCCGCGCCGCTTCGATGGTCGCGTTCAGGGCAAGCAAATTGGTCTGGCTGGCGATGTCGGTGATCAGGCCGACCACCTCGCCGATCTTCTGGGCGGCATCGGCGAGGCTGCGCACCGCGTCGCTGGTCTGCGTCGCCTCGCCCACCGCCTTGCCGGCGATGTCGGCGGAACGGGCGATCTGGCTGCCGATCTCGCGGATGGAACTGGCCATCTCCTCAGTCGCGGTGGCGACCGTCTGGACGTTGGCGCTGGTCTGTTCGGCGGCGGACGCCACCACGGTGGCCTGGGTACTGGTCTGCTGGGCCATCGCAGACATGGCATGCGCAGTCGCGTCCAGTTCCGACGCCGCGGTGGCGACGGTGCGCAGGGCAGCGCCCGACGAGGTCTCAAAACCCGTCAGCAGCCGTTCGATGGCCTGAGCCCGGCGCGCTTTGGACTGCTGTTCGGCGGCTTCGACTGCGGCGAGCCGATCGGCCTCGATCAGCCCGTCCTTGAACACCTGGACCGCACGGGACATGGCGCCCAACTCGTCCTTGCGCTCCGTTCCATCGACGGCCGCCGATAGTTCGCGATTCGCCAAGCGGCCCATGGTGGCGGTCAGAGTCTGAACCGGCCGCACCACGGCGGTCAGGATCAGCAGGATTGCAACGGTCCCTACAGCGATCACCACCAGGATTGCGCCGGCTATCCAATTGCGGGAGACGACATAGATTTCGGCACCATGATCTGCGGCCTTCACACCTTCGGTCCGATTGAACTGCGCCAGTTCTTCCAGCAGGCTCTTAGCCTTGCGAAAATCCGTCCGTGAGATGCCGACAAACAGTTCGGATAGCTCTGCAGTCTGGTTGTTGCGCGCAAGCGGGCGCAGCTTGTCCTTGCTGAGGGCGATGTAGTTGTTAAGAGCGACGACGAACTTCCTGTAGGTTTCGGTCTCCCAACCCGGTGTCAGAAGCTTCTCATAGTTCGCGCATTTTTCTTGGATCGTCTTAATAATCCGGTCAAGACTTTCCTCCTCATTGCGAATCCTTGTCTCGTCCTGAACGGCGATCAGCGCGCCTTCGCCACTCCGATAAGAATAGAAGGTCGAATAGACTTCACCGATGGCCGCGACCGAGGGCAACCAATTGTCGCGAATCTCGGCCGCCTCACCGTTGACGGAGGAGATGCGATTGATCGCAAAGAGGCCCAATAGCGCAGTGCCGATCAACAGCACCGTGAAAGCCGCAGTAACCTTCGCGCGAACAGACGCGTTCATCATCCAGCCCATAGTGACGCCCTCAGTTTCTACTAAATGAGAGTCTTCACAAGTTGGAGGCTGGACGAAATAGGGGCTGACCCTAACTGCGTACAAATATTACCAAATTCCGGACGGCTGGTCGGAACTACAGTAACATCTCATCTGGAATGGCGGCTCCGCATTTCACAGCAAAGCATACGCTCATTTATGCCATGTGCGGCATTTCCGATAGGCTTCGACTTTCAGAGAATTGGAGAATGGTGATCCGGGTGGGATTCGAACCCACGGCCACATGATTAAAAGTCACGTGCTCTACCGACTGAGCTACCGGATCATCCTCTCGCGGCGGTGGGAAACTGACCCCCGCCGGAAGTGGGCGCACCATAGAAAGACGCGCCCGAAAGGTCAACCATGGGCTTGATGGGAAATGCAGGATTTTGCCATCAAGCCCGCCCATCAAGCCCCCATCAGCCCATGATTCCGGGATCAGGTCTGGCTGGTCGTCGGCACTATGCCGTTGCCGGCTTCAAGGGCGAAGCGTTCGGCCAGCCGTTCCGCGACGCGGGGCGAGACGAAATGGCGGATGTCGCCGCCGAGCCGCCCGATCTCCTTCACGAAGCGGGAGGAGATGAACTGGTGCTTCTCCGACGACATCAGGAAGATCGTCTCGACCTTCGGGTTCAGCCGCGCGTTCATGCCCGCCATCTGGAACTCGTATTCGAAGTCCGAGACGGCGCGCAGGCCGCGGATGATCACCCTGGCATTCACCTCCATGGCGAAATGCATCAGCAGATTGTCGAACGCCCGCACCTCGATGCTGGCGCCGGCGGCGTTCAGCCCGGCCACATCCTCGCGAACCATGGCGACCCGCTCGTCCGTGGAGTAGAGCGGCCCTTTGCCGGCATTCCGGGCGACGCCGATGATCAGGTGGTCGACCTGACGGGCGGCGCGCTGGATGATGTCCATGTGACCGTTGGTGATCGGATCGAAGGTGCCGGGATAGACACCGATTCGACGACCCTCGCTGGTCTCGGTCTGGCTGGTCGCCATGGGTTCCCCTTTACGCCCTTCCGTTATTCGTTCGGCGCGGCGGAGCTGCCGGCATCACCGGTGGGCTCGACCGAACCGTTGGCGTCATCGCCAGTCTCAACGCCCGTATCCACGCCGTTCTCGCCTTCTTCCTCGGCGATGGTGGCGACGGACACCACGCGCTCGTCCGCCCCCACGCGGAACAGCGTGACGCCCAGCGTCTTGCGGCCAGCCACCCGCACGTCGTGCAGCGGCATGCGGATCACCTGGCCGCCGTTGGTGACCATCATCACCTGATGGTTCGATTCGACCGGGAAGGCGGCAACGATGGAGCCGTTGCGCTCGCCCATCTCCATGTTCCAGATGCCCTGGCCCCCGCGTCCGGCGGTGCGATACTCGTAGGACGAGCTGCGCTTGCCATAGCCGCGGTCGGAGACGGTCAGAATATACTGTTCCTTCTGTTTCAGTTCTTCGTATCGCTCCTGCGACAGGGTGACGCTGTCCGTCGGCACCTCGTCGGCTTCCGGCGCGGCCTCGCCCTCCATCTCCAGGCCTTCGTCGCGCTTCATCTTGAAGAAGGCGGCGCGCTCCTCGGGCGTGGCGTCGACATGGGTCAGGATCGACAGCGACACCACCTCGTCGCCATCGGCCAGCCTGATTCCGCGCACGCCGGTCGAGGTGCGGCCGGCGAAGACGCGCACGTCGTCCACGGGGAAGCGGATGCACTTGCCGCCGCGGGTCGCCAGCAGGACGTCGTGGGTCTCGGAGCAGGTGTGGACGCCGATCAGACGCTCGCCTTCCTCCTCCAGCTTCATGGCGATCAGGCCATTGGAGCGGATGTTGGCGAAGTCGGACATGCGGTTGCGGCGCACGTTGCCCTTCGACGTGGCGAAGACGACGTGCAAGTCGGACCAGGCGGCCTCGTCCTCCGGCAACGGCAGGACGGTGGTGATGGTCTCCCCGTCGATCAGCGGCAGCAGGTTGACGAAGGCCTTGCCGCGCGCCTGCGGGTTGCCCAGCGGCAGGCGGTAGACCTTCAGCTTGTAGACCATGCCGCGGTTCGAGAAGAGCAGCAGCGGCGTGTGGGTGTTGGCGACGAACAGGTCGCTGACCGCGTCCTCCGCCTTCATCGACATGCCGGAGCGGCCCTTGCCGCCGCGCTTCTGCGCGCGGTAGGTCGACAGCGGCACGCGCTTCACATAGCCGGACTGGCTGACGGTGACGACCATGTCCTCGCGCTGGATCAGGTCCTCGATGTCGGCCTCGAACTCCAGATCCTGGATTTCGGTGCGGCGCGGGTTGCCGAACCGCTCCTTCATCTCCACCAGCTCGTCGCGCAAAATCCCCATCAGCTTCGGCCGATTGGCGAGCGTGGCGAGGAAGTCGGCGATCTTGTCGGTGACGTCGGTCAGTTCGGCGCCGATCTTGTCGCGCTCCAGCCCGGTCAGGCGGTGCAGACGCAGGTCGAGGATGGCGCGGGCCTGGACCTCCGACAGGCGGTAGGTGCCCTGTTCGCTGACGCCGCGGCCGGGTTCGTCGATCAGCTCGATCAGCGGGCCGACGTCGTGAACCGGCCATTCGCGGTTCATGATCTCCTCGCGCGCCCAGACGGGGTCGGGCGCGCTGCGGATCAGCTGGATCATCGCATCAAGGTTGGCGACGGCGACCGCCAGACCGACCAAGGTGTGCGCCCGCTCGCGTGCCTTGCCGAGCAGGAACTCGGTCCGGCGGGTGATGACCTGCTCGCGGAAGCGGATGAAGGCGGTGATGATCTGCAGCAGATTCATCAGCTCCGGACGGCCGCCGTTCAGCGCCAGCATGTTGACGCCGAAGGAGGTCTGGAGCTGGGTGTGGCGGAACAGCTGGGCCAGCACCACGTCGGGAACCGCGTCGCGCTTCAGCTCGATCACCACGCGCACGCCGTCGCGGTCGGATTCGTCGCGCAGGTCGGCGATGCCCTCGATGATCTTGTCGTTCACGACCTCGCCGATGCGTTCCATCAGCTTGGCCTTGTTGACCTGATAGGGAATCTCGGTCGCGACGATGGCGGTGCGGTCCTTGCGCACCTCCTCGAAATGGGTCTTGGCGCGCAGGATGACCGAGCCGCGCCCGGTCTGCAGCGCCGCCCGGCTGCCCGACCGGCCGAGGATCAGGCCGCCCGTCGGGAAATCGGGGCCGGGCACATGCTCCATCAGCTCGTCGAGCGTGACGTCGGGATTGTCGATGTAGGCGCAGCAGGCGTCGATCACCTCGCCCAGATTGTGGGTCGGGATGTTGGTCGCCATGCCGACGGCGATGCCGCCGGCGCCGTTCACCAGCAGATTGGGGAAGCGCGCCGGGACGACGGTGGGCTCGCGCCCCGAATCGTCGTAGCTGGCCTGGAAGTCGATGGTGTCCTTGTCGATGTCGTCCAGCAGCGCTTCCGCCGCCTTGGCCAGACGCGCTTCGGTGTAGCGCATCGCCGCCGGCGGATCGCCGTCCATCGAGCCGAAATTGCCCTGGCCGTCGATCAGCGGCAGGCGCATGGAGAAGTCCTGCGCCATGCGGACCATGGCATCGTAGATCGCGCTGTCGCCGTGCGGGTGGTATTTACCCATCACGTCGCCGACGATGCGCGCCGACTTCTTATAGGGCTTGGTCGAGTCGTACCCGCCCTCCTTCATCGCGTAGAGGATGCGCCGGTGCACCGGCTTCAGCCCGTCGCGGACGTCGGGCAGGGCACGGCTCACGATCACGCTCATCGCGTAGTCGAGATACGATTTCCGCATCTCGTCTTCGATGTTGATCGGCGCGATGTCGGAGGCGGGAGGAAGGGGCGTATTGCTCAAGCGGACACTCATTTTTCGAAGGTGCCGCCGCTTGCGGTTCCGCGGCAGTCACTGGCCTTGCGGGCCGAAAGTTTGCCAAGGAAATATAGCAACTCTCGCAATTGCACACAATGATTCGGGGCTGGAAACCCCTGCCGATGCCCCTTCCGATGCCGGTTCAACGCCTGCTGAGATGTGCGAAGCGCAGGGACAGGATGGTGACGGACACCAGACTGGCGATGAGAATTCCCTCGAACAGGCCGTGGGCGCCGTGGCCGAGACCGAAAACCAGGAAGGCAGACACCGGAATCATCACCACCGCGTAGGAGAAGAAGTGCAGCGCGGTGGGGATCCAGGCGTCATGCCGGCCGCGCAGCGCGTTCGCCATCACCGTCTGGCCGCCGTCGGCGATCAGGATCCAGGCGGCGAAGGCGATCAGCGGCGCCACCGCCTCCAGCAGTTCCGGGTTGTTGGTGTAGATGGCGCCCAGCGCATCGGGCAGGCTGCGATAGAGCACGCCGACGCAGGCCAGGATGGCGCTGGTGACCCCGAGGCCGGTCCAGCCCGCCAGCGCCATGTCGCTGCGGTCGCCGCGGCCATAGGCCACGCCAACCCGCACGGCAGTGGCCGACGCCAGCCCCACCGCCGCCATGAAGGGCAGGGCGGTCAGGTTCAGACCCACCGTATAGGCGCCCAGCGCCAGCGGCGAGATCATGCCGGCGAACAGGCCGAGCGCCGCGAAGGCGCCGCTCTCCACCCCGATGCTGAGTCCGGCGGCATAGCCGAGGTGGCGCTGGCGCGCCGCGCCGCTCCACCAGCCGGACACCGGCAGGCGGACCTGCCAGCGGTCATGATCGTGCATCCACCAGACATAGGCGACCAGCCCCAGCCCCATGGACCAGCGCACGATGCTGGTCGCCCAGGCGGACCCGACCGCGCCCAAGGGCTCCAGCCCGATATGGCCCCACACCAGCGCCCAGGCGAGCGCGGCATTGACGAGATTGCCGATCACCATGGCGATCATGCCCGGCAGCGGGCGCTTGATGCCCTCCAGGAAGAAGCCGGTGGTGATGTAGAGCATCATGCCGGGCGCGCCCAGCCCCAGCACCGCCAGCACATGGGCGCCGCCCGCCGCCATCTCCGGCGTCTGGCCGCCGGCCTGGAACAGCGGATCGCCCAACAGCGAAATCAGTGCGAACAGCACGCCCAGCAGCAAGGCATAGGGGACCGACCGCCGCCATGCCCGGCCGCACTCCACGTCGCTGCCGGCGCCGAAGGCGTGGGCGGTGATCATCACCGTCCCCATCAGCAGCCCGACGCCGGTGCCGACCATGATGTTGCCCGGCAGGTGCGCCAGCCCGTAATAGGCCAGTTCCTGCGCCGAGAAACGGCCGACGATCGCCGTATCGACCGCCATCATCACCATCAGCCCGGCGCGGGAGACGATGACCGGCGCCGCCAGCCGCAGCAACTCGCCGATGTGGGCGGCGAGACGCGCGCGCAACGGCTCGGGGGCGGGCAGGGTGGCGGTGCTCATGACTGGACCTGTGGCGACGGAGGGATGACGGCGGACCGTGCCGCGCCGCCGGACCGTAAGGCTTCGCCGGAAAGCGGGCAGACTGCGCAAAAGCCGGTCATCTTGCCCGGTGGGCGTACCGCGTCAAGGATTTCGGGAGCCCCGAAAGGACCGTTGCATTCTCTGCATGGCGGCGGGGTCGGCTGCGGAACCAAGCCGCCGCAGCCCCGTTGTCAAAAGCAGAGACGAACGACACCCAGGCCATCGCTCATCCCCGCCACCCCCGTCCCCTCACCCCAGACCGGAGAGACACCATGCAGCACGCCACGAACCGCCGGCAGCGCGCCACCGTCCGCGCCATCCCGTTCCCCGCGCGCGAGGTGGTGATCCTGACCTTCCTGATGGCGCTCGCCGCCATGCTGACCGGCTGCAACACGGTCGAGGGGGCCGGGCAGGACCTCCAGTCCGGCGGCCGGGCGATTGAACGGACGGCCGAGTAAAGCGTTATCCGAGGGACCCACCCAGTCAGGAGTTGCCGCATGAGCGATCCGCAGAAGCCGTCCACCCCCGGCGAGATCCCAGCCCCGTCCAATCCAAATCCGCCTCAGCCCGGCCGCCCGACGACTCCCGATCCCTATCCGGTGCCCGACAACCCCGGCATCCTGCCGGAAGTCCCCCCGCCGGCCGACGAGCCGATGCCGGGCATGCCGAATCCGACGACGGCTTGATCGGCTGAGGGGAACGCGAGAGATCGGCGAGGCCGATCTCTCGCATCCTTCCTAGCGCCGAAGATCCTTGTCGAGGTTCGGTTCCGCCCGGTCGCCGTTCAGGCGGGCGCGATAGACCTGGACGGCCTCCAGCACGCGCTGGACATAGTTGCGGGTCTCGGAGATCGGAATCAGCTCGATCCAATCGACCACGTCGATGGATTCCGTGCGCGGATCGCCATAGGTCTGCAGCCACTGACGCACACGGTTGGGACCGGCGTTGTAGCCGGCGATTGCCAGCACCCAGGAACCGTTGAAGCGGTCGATCAGCTCGGCCAGATAGGCGGAGCCCAGCGTGACGTTGTAGCCGGGGTCCGACGTCAGCCGCGCGTTCGTGTGCTTCAGCCCCAGCTTTCCCGCCACCAACTGCGCCGTCGTCGGCATCAGCTGCATCAGCCCGCGCGCGCCGGCGGACGACACGATGGTCGGGTTGAAGGTGCTTTCCTGCCGGATGATTCCGTGGACCAGCGCCAGTTCCGGCGCCGATGGACGGGCGTCGATCATCGGGTAGCCGGCCTCGACCAGAAACACGTCGTTCTGGGCGGCGTCCTTCGCGGCGGCGACGGCGAGGTCGCGGCGGCCGATGTCGCTCGCCAGCCTCGCGGCCAGCACATAGTCGGCCGGGGTCTTGGCATCCAGGCTGATGCGGCGGACGAAGCCGGTCACCTGATCGGCGGCATTCCCGCCGATTTCCGACAGCAGCCGGGCGACGCGCACCACCTCCCGCTTGTTGAAGGCCGCCGTCTCGGCGCTGGAGACCGACGGCGGGGTGGGCAGGGTGACGGCGCCGCCGGAAACATGGCGGAAGGCCAGCTGACCATAGAAGGTGGTGGGGTAGGTCGCGGCCTTGGCATACCACTCCCGCGCCGGGCCGGTCTGACCCAGCGCCTCGGCCGCGCGTCCGCACCAATAGGCACCGCGCGCCTTGCTGATCGGCGCGCTGACCGACCGGTACAGCTTGTGGAAATGGGCGAAGGCTTCCGACGGCTTGTCGAGGAAGCGCAGGGCCAGGAATCCCGACAGGAACTCCGCATCGGCGAAGGCGCTGCCATCGCTCATGCCGTTGGCGCTGACCAGTCGGTAGGCGAGGTTGTAATCGCCGCGCTCCATCGCCCGGCGGGCCAGCAGATGGCGCTCCGACCACCAGGACTGCGGGCGGCCCATGTCGGCGCCGGCCTGGGCGATGATCTCCAGCGCGCCGGCATCGTCGCCCTTGCGCCGCAGGTAACGGGCGCGGTCGAACATCAGCCCCGGATCGGTCAGCAGGCCGGGCGGCACGCGCGCCAAGGCCGCGTCGGCCCCCGCACGGTCGCCGTCCAGCGCGATACGCGCCTCGATCAGCGTGTCATAGGCTTCGTCGAAGAAGGGCAGCATCCGGCGCACCGGCGCCTCCTGCCGTGCCCACAGCAGCCGGTCGATGCGTGCCTTGTGATCCTGCTGGCGCAGATAGGGGGTGTAGTGGGCGAGGAAGGTCGCCTCCTCGTCGGCGGTGAAGGTGCCGTCGGCCCACTGTTTGCGGATCAGGGTGGTCGCGCGCTCCACGCTGCCGGTGGCGATCAGCGCGTCGGCATAGCGGACGAAGCCGTCGTTGGTCAGCGGCGGGTTCTGGCGGAACCATTCCACGACATCGGCCGGCGGGATGTCGGGCATCGCCATTTCCGCCTGACGGCGCAGCGCCGCCATGTTCGGCCAATCCGGATTGTCCCGAATGAAGGCGGCGATGTCGCTGAAGCTGCCGCCGCCCGGATTGGCCAGCGCGATCCAGCGCAGAACCTTCGCCGGTAACGGATCCTGCGCGCGGGATGCCGAGGCCAATGCCTCGGCCAGCCTTTCGTCATCGGCGAGCTTGAAAGCCTCGCGATAGATGGCGATGTCCTGCGGGCTCAGCGCCGCGGCGGGAAGGGCGCCGGGAAGCGCCGCGAAAAGGGTGAGGAGACCCGCGAAAACAGAGGTCCGGGCGCTCTTGCCGAGGGCGGCGGGGAGGGATAATGTGCGCAACTCTTTTTTCCAGCTAAGCCGACTGAGGAGGCAGCCATGTTCCACGGTTCCATCGTCGCCCTTCTGACTCCGTTCAAGGGCGGGAAAGTGGACGAGAAGGCCTTCCAGTCCTTTGTGGAGTGGCAGGTCGCCCAGGGCACCCACGGTCTGGTGCCCTGCGGCACGACCGGCGAGTCGCCGACCCTGTCCCACGAAGAACACAACCGCGTCGTGGAACTGTGCATCGAGGCGGCCGGCGGCAAGGTGCCGGTGATGGCCGGCACCGGTTCCAACTCGACCGACGAGGCGATCGCCCTGACCCGCCATGCCAAGCAGGCAGGCGCGCAGGCGGCGCTCGTGGTCACGCCCTACTACAACAAGCCGTCTCAAGAGGGTCTGTACCAGCATTTCAAGGCGATCCATGACGCGGCGGATTTGCCGATCTTCATTTACAACATTCCCGGCCGCAGTGTCGTGGATATGTCTGTGGCGACGATGGCGCGGCTTGCAAAGCTGCCCAACATCGTCGGCGTGAAGGACGCCACCGCCGATCTGTCGCGCCCGTCCCGCCTGCTGCAGGAGGTCGGCCCCGACTTCATCCAGCTGTCGGGCGAGGACGCCACGGCGCTGGCCTTCAACGCGCAGGGCGGCGTGGGCTGCATCTCCGTCACCGCCAACGTGGCGCCGGCGCTTTGCTCCGCCATGCAGACCGCCTGGGCCAAGGGCGACCTGAAGGAGGCGTTCCGCCTGCGTGACGTGCTGTCGCCGCTGCACGACTCGATGTTCGTGGAGACCAGCCCGGCCCCGGTGAAGTTCGCCGCCAGCCTGCTGGGCCTGGGCACCGACGAGGTACGCCTGCCGCTGGTTCCGGCGACGGAAACCGCCCGGGCCGCCGTGCGTGGAGCCATGACCAAAGCCGGCCTGTTGTCCTGAGTGACGGAACAGGCCGTATAGGAGAGAGACTTGGCGACGCGCGAGGAAGCAAAAAAATATGCGGCGCAGAACCGCCGCGCGCGGTTCGACTTCTTCATCGATGATGTCCTCGAAGCCGGGATCATGCTGACCGGGTCGGAGGTGAAGTCGCTGCGTGGCGGCCGCGCCAGTGTGAACGAGGCCTATGCCGGCCTGAAGGGCGGGGAGCTGTACCTGTTCAACGCGTACATCCCCGAATATCTCCAGGCCGGCCGCATCGATCAGCACGAGCCGAAGCGTCCGCGCAAGCTGCTGGTCCGCCGCCGCGAGTTGGACAAGCTCGCGGCCGGCATCAAGCAGAAGGGCGTCACGCTCGTGCCGATGTCGGTCTATTTCAACGACCGCGGCTATGCCAAGGTCGAGATCGGCCTTGCCACCGGCAAGAAGAAGCACGACAAGCGCGAGAGCGAGAAGGAACGCAGCTGGCAGCGCGACAAGGCGCGGCTGATGCGCGACAAGGGTTAATTTGGTGGCACGTCTCGACAATCGGGCCACGGACCGCGATTCAACCGTCGCCGCCGTGGCCGCCGAAGCCCTGTCCGAAATCCGGCCGCAGGGCCGGATCCTCGTCGCCTTCGACAGTGATGGCGCCATCGCCGAGGCTCTGCGCGACGGCGGGGCGGAGGTGGTGGTGTGGAACCGACTCGCTGTTGGCGGGCAGGCGGCCACGCCCTGGCCGGCCGAAGGACCGTTCGACGGTGCCGTGCTGCGCCTGCCGCGCGGCTGGGCCGGGTTCGAAATGGCCTTGCATGCGCTGGCCTCCCGCCTTGCCCCCGGTGCCCCGCTGTGGATTGCCGGCGGCAACGACGAAGGCGTGACCAGCGCGCCCAAGCATCTCGACGGGCTGGCCGAGGAGCCGGAAACGCTCATCATCAAGCGCCGCGCCCGGCTGCTGTTGACCCGCCGCACCGATGCGCCGGCCAAGGGGGAACTGGAGGACTGGCGGCAGACCGTCACCCTGACTCTGCCCGACCGGACGCTGGAACTGGTGTCCTACCCCGGCCTGTTCGCCCACGGCCATCTCGATGCCGGCACCGAATGCCTGCTGAAGGTGCTGCCGGAGGTGGCCGCCGGCACCCGCGTGCTGGATTTCGGCTGCGGCGCTGGAGTAATCGCGCGGGCCGTGCGCGAACGTCAGCCGGACGCTCCGTTGACGTTGCTGGACATCGACGCGGTGGCTTTGCACGCCGCCCGCCAGAATGTGCCGGACGCCGAACTGGTGCTGAGCGACGGTTTGGTTGGGCTCGGCACTCGCGAGCGTTTCGGCCTGATCCTGTCCAACCCGCCGCTCCACCGCGGCAAGGACGAGGATTTCGGCATGCTCGACGCGCTGGTCGCGGGGACCAAGCAGTACCTGAAGCTGCGCGGTACGCTGGTGGCGGTGACCCAGCGGACGGCCGGTGTCGGCAAGCTGTTCAAGACCGCCTTCGGGCACAGCGACATGCTGATGGAGACCACGCAGTTCCAGGTCTGGTCGGGGACGCCGAAGTAGGGGGCGGCGTGGACGTTTCGGCTTCGAATGCCCCCACCTAACCTCCCCCGCTGGGCGGGGGAGGTTAGGTGGGGGTCTAACTTTCCCCTTTTAAAAGATCACACATTCACCCCCCGCATCCCCTCCGCCGTATAGCGATCCCCCGCCGCCACGCCCGGCGGCAGCGCGTCGCTCAGCGCCTTCACCTCCGCATCGGTCAGCGTCACCGCGGCGGCGCCGACATTCTCCTCCAGATACTTGATCCGCTTGGTCCCCGGAATCGGCAGGATCTCCGGCCCCTGGGCCAGCAGCCAAGCCAGCGCCACCTGTCCTGCGGTGCAGCCCTTCTGTGCCGCCAGCGCCTTCACCTGCTCCACCAGAGCCAGATTGCGGTCGAAATTGTCCCCGGCGAAACGCGGCGCGATGCGGCGGAAGTCGTTCTCGGCGAACTGGTCGGGGCTGCTGACGGCACCGGTCAGCATGCCGCGGCCGAGTGGTGCGTAGGCGACCAGCGAGATGCCCAACTCGCGGCAGGTCGGCAGCACCGCCGCCTCCACGTCGCGGGTCCACAGCGAATATTCGCTCTGTACCGCGGCGATGGGGTGAACGGCATGGGCACGGCGCAGGGTGGCGGCTGACACCTCCGACAGGCCGAGTGCCCGGACCTTCCCGGCCTTCACCAGTTCGGCCATGGCGCCGACCGTCTCCTCCACCGGAATCTCCGGGTTCACGCGGTGCGCGTAGTAGAGATCGATGGTCTCCACCCCCAGCCGCTTCAGCGAGGCGTCGCAGGCTTGGGCGACATAGGCGGGGCTGGTGTCGACCCGACGGGCATACTCCCCGGGCTGGCGGACGATGCCGAACTTGGTCGCGATCGTAACCCGGTCACGCTTGCCGGTCAGGAAGCGGGCGAGCAGCGATTCGTTGTGGCCGCTGCCGTACATGTCGGCGGTGTCGTAATGGGTGACACCAAGCTCCAACGCCCGTTCCAGCGTGGCGAGCGATTGGGCGTCGTCGGTCGGGCCGTAGAACTCCGACATGCCCATGCAGCCGAGCCCGATTTCGGAAACCGCGAGAATGCCACCGATATTGCGCTGTTTCATCGCTTTACCCCTCCCGTGCCGCGGCCGGGCGGATTACCCTGGGAGCCTGCGGCAACAACTACACTACACTGTGCAGTGTACTTAGAGGATGGGGAATGTCAACGTCTCTGACGGGAGGTGGCGCGCGCGGGTCGGCGAAGCGGAATGCGGTGGTGGAGGCGGCAACCCGCGCCTTCCTCACCCACGGGTACGAGGCGTCGTCGATGGATGCCATCGCCGCCGATGCGAATGTGTCGAAGCGCACCGTCTACAATCACTTCCCCGGCAAGCGCGAGCTGTTCCAGGCCGTGGTGTCCGGCCTGTATGAGGGGTTCCGCAGCGCCGATGGCCAGAGCCTGCTCTCCCACGACCAGCCGCCTGAGAAGGCCCTGCCGGTCTTCCTGCGCTCCCTGCTGGTCCATACAGGGCGACCGGAGGTGCGCGGCCTGCTCCGCCTGGTGATCGCCGAGCACCAGCGCTTCCCCGAACTGTCGCAGGACTATCTGGAGGGCGGGAAGAGCCAGGCTTATGCGCTGCTGGACGACTATCTTGCCGCCCAGCATGCGCGCGGTCGCCTGAACGCGCCGGACCCGCATGTGGTGGCGACTCAACTGCTCGGCGGCATGAAGGAGGTGCTGTTCTGGCCGACCATGCTGGGGCTGCCGGTCACCGCCGATCCGGAGCGGGTGATCGCCGATTCGGTCGCGGCGCTGCTACGCGCCTATGGCACCGAGCCGGTCAGCGCCCCCGCAGGCCCGAAGGGTTGACGCCCACCGCCGTCCGGATGCGGCGGGCGAAATGGGACCGGTTGGCATAGCCGCAGGCCTCCGCCGCCTGCTGAACGCTCAGTCCCTCGCCCTGCAATAGATCGCGGGCGTGGGCGACCCGCTCCTCCGTCAGGATGCTACGGACCGAGCAGCCCTCTTCGGTCAGGCGGCGGCGCAGAGTGCCGGTGCTGAGGTTGAGCGCGCCGGCCACACGTTCGGCGGTCCAGGGTATGTCGGGCTGGGTGCGCAGAAGCTGACGCACCGCATCGGCGATTCCCGTCGGCGCCACCGGACCCAGCCACCAGACGCCGTCTTCCAGCAAAGCCAGCAGCACCTCCATGCAGCGATGCTCCGCCAGCTTGGCCGGCAGCGTCGGGTCGGCGATCAAGCCGGTGGCGGCGTGCTGGATGGCGTCGGTCAGGGACGGCGTCAGGGTGACATGCCAGTCGCCCGGCCGGGCACGCGGCGTCAGCCCATCGCTGCCATGGGCGCGCAGCAGCCGCCGGACCATCTCCGCCGGGAACTCCAGCACCAGGGCGCGGTAACGGCCAGCGGAGCCGGGATCATTCACCACCGATCCGCACCAGCCCGGAGGCAGCAGCATGGCGCTGCCGGCTGGGAATTGGCGGGTGGTGCCGGATGGGTCGGTCAGCTCCTTGGTGCCCTCCAGAACGGCGATCAGGGCGGTGCGCTCGATCCGCACCTCAGCCAGCCGTTCGCGGTCATGGGCAACGAAGGCCCACAGCTCCGGCCGATGCGGGCGGTCGCCGCCGCCGGGGCGCTGGTCGCGGGCGGCGAAACGGGACAGGCGGGCGAGCAGATCCGGACCCATGGCGTTCATCCTCTGGCCTTCGCGCATCCTAGGACCGGCCGGCGCGACCGATCAACGGCCGTAGCGGGCGGTGAGCGTCGCCTTGCCCAAGCTGGCGGCGTTCAGGTTGAAGCCGACCATGGCGCCGGACGCATCGGCCGGCAGCGGCAGGCTCTCCACCTTCAGCGCGTGGACGGTGACGACATAGCGGTGCGGCTTGTCGCCCTGCGGCGGGCAGGGACCGCCATAGCCGGAGGTGCCGAAATCGGTGCGGCTCTGCACGGCACCGGCGGGCAGGCCGTTCTTGGCCGGATCACCGGCGCCGGCGGGCAGGCCGCGGGTGGCGGCCGGCAGGTTGAACACCACCCAATGCCACCATCCGCTGCCGGTCGGCGCATCGGGATCGTAGATGGTGACGGCGAGGCTGCGGGTGCCGGCCGGCGGCTCCGTCCAGCTGAGGGCCGGCGATCGGTTGGCGCCGGCGCAGCCGAATCCGGCAAGCACATTCCGTTCCGGGATCGGCGCTTTGTCGGTGAAGTCGGGGCTGTGCAGCTCGAACGCGGCAGCGGGGGAGGCGGCCAGCAGCACGGCGGCGAACAACGCCGGGCGGAAAGTGATTTTCGGGCTCATCGGGGCGTCTCCGTCGATTGGGATGCCCTGACGATAAAGGGCCGCGGGTTTCCCCGCGGCCCTGAACGGCTCAAAGATGGTCCGGAACTGCTCAGCCCTGCTTGAGCAGCTTCGCCGCGTCCACCGCGCCATAGGTCAGGATGGCGTCGCAGCCGGCGCGCTTGAAGCCCATCAGCGTCTCCAGCAATGCCTTGTCGTAGTTCAGCCAACCGTTGGCGGAGGCGGCGCGCAGCATCGCGTACTCGCCCGACACATGATAGGCGAAGGTCGGCACCGCGAACTGGTCCTTCACCCGGCGGATGATGTCGAGATAGGGCAGGCCCGGCTTCACCATCACCATGTCCGCCCCCTCCTGCAGGTCGCAGGCGACCTCGCGCAGGGCTTCGTCGGTGTTGGCCGGGTTCATCTGGTAGGTGGTCTTGTCGCCCTTCAGGAAGCCGCCGGAATTCACCGCATCGCGGAACGGACCGTAGAAGGCGGAGGCGTATTTGGCGGCGTAGGAGCAGACGCGGGTCAGCTGGTAGCCGTCCTTGTCGAGCGCGTCGCGGATGGACCCGATGCGGCCGTCCATCATGTCGGACGGCGCGACGATGTCGACGCCGGCCTCGGCTTGCGACAGGGCCTGACGAATCAGAACCTCGACGGTCTCGTCGTTCTGGATGTAGCCATCGCGCAGGATGCCGTCATGGCCGTGGGTGGTGTAGGGGTCGAGCGCCACGTCGCCCAGGATGCCGACATCCGGCGCCGCGGCCTTCACCGCGCGGATGGCGCGGTTCATCAGGTTGTCGGGATTGTAGGCTTCCGCCGCGTCTTCCGACTTCGCATCCGAGCCGACGACGGGGAACAGCGCGATGCAGGGAATGCCCAGCGAGCCGGCCTCCACCACTGCCTCGCACAGCAGGTCGATGGTCAGGCGCTCCACGCCGGGCATGGAGGCGACCGGCTCCCGCCGGTTCTCGCCTTCGATCACGAAGACCGGCCAGATCAGGTCGTCGACGGTCAGCGTGTTCTCGGCGACCAGACGACGGGTCCAGGCGTCGGCGCGGTTGCGGCGCAGACGGGTGCGCGGGAAGGCGGCGGGCAGGGTGATCGGCATCGGGGAGACCATGCACTTAGAACGAGTGCGGCGATCCTACGCCTTCCCGCATAGTGAACTCAAGCCGCGGCGGCGGCTCCAGTCCTTTGGGACCGGGCCGTCTGCCTTGCGCAGGTCTCATGCCCCGCCGTGGGCCTGCCCGCTTGCATGCCGGGCGACCTTGTCCCAATGGGCGGCCACGGGATCGCCGGTGGCCGCCCCGCCGTCAACGGGCCGGAAGCCGGTGTCCTGTCCCTGCAGAGTCCAGCGGTGCCCCTGCTTGCGATAGCTGGACACCAGCCCGCCGGTGAAGGCCGCTCCCTCCCACGATCGCACCTCGAACGTCACCGAAGGGTGGTCGACGGTGATGAGATTGTAGGCGTTGGTTTCGTTCCGCAACCGCGTGGAGGTGGCGGTGGAGGCCTGGGCGACCAGGATGGAGCGGGCGATCTGGGTGTGGAAGCTCATGATGTCGCCGGAATAGGCCTTGTGCAGATGACCGGCCAGCAACAGGTCGACGCCGCAGCTTTCCAGCGCCGGCAGGGCCAGCTTGTGGCGGCCGACCAGTTGCGTCTTGGGCAGATCGGGCGGCGGCAGGAAGGGATGGTGGGTGAACAGTACCTTGAACACGGTGTCGGGCATGCCGCAGAACACCTCACGCACCCGCGCGATCTGGCGCCGGTTCATCCGCCCTTCGGAAAAATCCATGATGACCGGACGGGCGGTGTTGATTCCGAGCACCGCGATCTCGTCATCGACATGCAGCGGGCTGAAGTCGCTGGTGATGTAGCGGCGATAATGGCCGAACGGGTCGGTGAAGCGCTTGAACACGTTGTAAACCGGGATGTCATGATTTCCAGGTACCGCCATGTAAGGAAAGGGTAATTTCTCCAGAAAGGCGCGAGCTTCCTGGAAATGGCGCTCTTTGGCCCGCTGCACGAAGTCGCCGGAGATGACGATCAGGTCGGGGGCCTGCGCGGTCAGGTCGGCCAGCAGCCCGTCTACTACACGCTGGTCGATCCGTCCGAAATGCAGGTCGGAGATGTGAGCGAGCCGTTTCACGCCATCCTCATCCTTTTTCTCAGCCTGGTGCCAGAACCTTCAGAGCCCCCGGGAGAATCCGGTAGTGAAGCGGCGCGTGCAGCTTCCGGATCTCGCCATCGTTGACCATCTTCAGGCGGTGGCGGCGGCTGTGGACCGTCAGGCTGGTCACCGCATAGGTTTCCAGCCCTTCGTCCTGTTTCCAGGAACCGGCAACCAGCCTTCCCATCAACCGCAGCATCGCGAATGCGTTCCGTTCGCGGGCCACATAGACCCCGAGCTTTCCCGCGTCGAGCGACTGGCGGGACAGGACGAGGCCGAACCCGTCGTCATAGACGTTGTTGGAAACGACCAGGATGGGCGTGCGCATGCGGCGGGGGCCCTCGCCCCAGTCCAGGCGGACATCCAGCAGCGGCAGCCGGTAGAGCGTTTTCGCCATGGCCACCGCGGCTCCCGGCCATTTCAGCAGCCGGTGCTGCTTGCGCTGGCGCTCGCGCTCCTGGACCACCTGCGGATAGAAGCCGAGGACGGAACTGTTGGTGTAGGGCTCCCCATTCACCTCGGCGATGTCGATGACCCGGATCCGACCGGCGGCCAGGGCCTCCGCCGCCCCCTCCAGTTCAAGTGGAATGCGAAGATCGCGGGCCAACAGATTGAGAGTACCCAAGGGAATGACGCCCAGCGTCTTGCCGGTCGGCAGCGCCAGCTTCACCGCGCTGTGCAACGTGCCGTCACCGCCGCCGACAACCACCGTCTCGGCATCGGAGTCCAGCACCCGCCGGATCGTGTCGGCGCATTGCGCGCCGTCGACCGTGTGCAGGTCCACCGTGGCGCCGTGCCGTTGAAAGGCGTTGCGGATCGCCGCTTCGGCGCCGTCGATGGGGCGGTCGACCAGCGAGCCCGCCTGCCGGTTGAGAATGATTCCAACCTTCATGCGTCACCCGGCAGGATGTGGAGCGGCATCGGCATCTGACCTTCCGTAATGCTTCAGAGGAGGAGCCGTTCTCAGATGAGAGCGTGACCGCAACGGTCCAAGAGGGGTGTTGTTCCTAATCAGCGGATCGGCGAACATCCGGATCCGTATGGTAGGTTTGACAGCGCCGCCGGCTCCCGTATCATCGTGGTGGGCCGGTCTCCACGCCCTGGAGCATCGCGGGGCTGGAACAGACTGTTCGCCACCGCCCGATTCGCAACGATAACCGAGAAAATACAAGACGATGAGCGACGCTGCTGAGATTCTGTTCGAACGTCGGGGCGCGATCGGCCTCGTCACGCTCAACCGCCCCAAGGCGCTGAACGCGCTGACGCTGGGCATGATCAGGCTGTTCGATCCGCAGCTCCGGGCGTGGGATGCCGATCCGGAGGTCAAGGCCGTCGTGATTCGCGGTGCCGGCGAAAAGGCCTTCTGCGCCGGCGGCGACGTGGTCAGCCTGTACGAGGCCGGCAAGGCGGTGAAGGAGGGACGCGGCGATACCGGGCCGATCCGCGCCTTCTTCAGCGAGGAATATGTGCTGAACCGGCGGATCAAGCGCCTGTCCAAGCCCTATGTCGCGCTGATCGACGGCATCTCCATGGGGGGCGGCGTCGGCCTGTCGGTCCACGGCACCCACCGCGTCGTCACCGAGCGCACGATGTTCGCCATGCCGGAAACCGGCATCGGCCTCTACCCCGATGTCGGCGGCACCTATTTCCTGCCGCGGTTGCCGGGGCAGGTCGGCATCTGGCTGGGGCTGACCGGCGACCGGCTGAAGGCAGCCGACCTGCTGGCCATCGGCGCCGCCGACGCCTTTGTGCCGAGCGCCGGGATCGAGGCGCTGATCGACGATCTCGCCGCCGGCGTCCCGGCCGACGAAGCGATCGCGGCCCATCGCGGCGAAGCCGGCGAGGCGGCGGTGAGCGCCATCCGGGCCGCGGTCGACCGCTGCTATGCCTTCGACAGCGTGGAGGCCATCGTCAAGGCGCTGGAGGCCGAGGGGACCGACTGGGCGGCCGGGCAACTCGCCACCCTGCGCCGGGTTTCGCCGACCAGCCTGAAGGTGACGCTGGCCGCACTCCGTCGCGGGGCGAAGCTGGATTTCGAAGGCTGCATGGTGCAGGAACTGCGCCTCAGCCTCGCCTGCCTTGCCGGGGATGATTTCTACGAAGGCATTCGCGCGGTGCTGGTCGACAAGGACAAGAACCCGAAATGGAAACCGGCGGAACTCGCCGATGTCGGCCCGTCCGATGTCGAGCGGCACTTCGCCGAACCGGCGGGCGGCGATCTGGTGTTCCGCGACTGAGCAACCGCCGTCGAGGAAAGATCCCGGAGGAATGGTCGCGCAGGCGGTCGCGGGACCATTCCTTTCCGCTTATGCCGGTGATGCCGCCCGGCCGAAAACCTTCGTGTGGGGACACCCGGCGAAAGGCGCCTGTACAGACGGGTTGTGCCAGACTTTTTCTGGAATTATTAGGATGATTGCCGACGAATGATCGGTTAATCTCGCTTTAAGGTCCCGGTATCGTCCTTGCGCGGGGAACGGCCGGTTAGAGCCAAAGGAGACCGCGGTGCGCAAACCCTATTACGAGAGCATTCTGTTGATCGAGCGGCTTCACCGCCACTTTCTTGAAGTGCTCAAGACTGAGTTGGACCGGCTCGGGATCCAGGACATCAACAACGTCCAGAGCCTGATCCTGTACAACATCGGCGAAGATGAGATGACGGTCGGCGAACTGACCGCGCGCGGTTACTATCTGGGTTCCAACGTCTCCTACAACGTCAAGAAGATGGTCGAGAACGGCTATCTCGGCCAGGAACGCTCCCCGCACGATCGCCGGTCGGTCCGTGTCCGCCTGTCGGAGAAGGGCCTGGACCTGCGCGAAAAGATCAGCGTCATGTTCGAACGTCATCTGACCGCCCTGGAAAAGGCCGGCTTCAGCGACGAGGAACTGACCAAGGCCAACGAGACCCTGCGCAAGCTGGAACGCTTCTGGTCGGCGTCGCTCGACTACAGCGGCTTTCCGATGACCTCCGCGGCCTGACCGGCCGGTATTTGCGAGGCCCCCGCGGTTCCGGCTCCCGCGGGCGGCATCGGGTCCACGCTTCCCATCGGCTTCCACAGTATCGTGGTCGGCAGGGAAGCGACGCCGAACGAGCCGGCACCTCCGCCATCCATTCCGCATCGTTCCTGCATCCGCCCTGAACCCATCGGCGCCTTCGCGTGTTGACGGGGATTGGCCTTTGCGCGGCCGCAGTTGGTCCGGCCGGACGATTTCCGGCCGCCGAGCCGTGCCGAGGGCGTCACGGCAACGGGCGGCTTATGTCTTATATCGTCATGATGGTGGGGCTTGGGATCCTGATCCTGTTGGTGGCCTGGCTGCCGATGGTGTTGAGGGAACTGCCGCTTTCCCTGCCGATCATCTGCGTCGGGCTGGGCTTCGCGGTGTTCAGCACCCTGCGGCTGGAGAACCCGGAACCGCTGGCCTTTCCCCAGGCCACCGAGCGGCTGACCGAACTGATCGTCATCGTCTCGCTGATGGGCGCGGGGCTGAAACTGGATCGCCGCATCGGCTGGCGCCGCTGGATCATCACCTGGCGGCTGCTGGGCATCACCATGCCTCTGTCGATCCTGATGATCGCCCTGATCGGCTGGTACTGGCTCGATTTCCCGTTACCGGCGTCGATCCTGCTGGGGGCCGCGCTGGCGCCCACCGATCCGGTCCTCGCCTCCGACGTCCAGGTCGGTCCGCCCAAGTCCGGCGAGGAGGATGAGATCCGCTTCAGCCTGACCTCCGAAGCCGGACTGAATGACGGCTTGGCCTTTCCCTTCGTCCATCTTGCCATTGGGGTCGCCCTGTTGAACGGCAACCCGCCCTGGGACATGCTGCAGCATTGGGTACTGCTGGATGTGGTGTGGAAGCTGGGGGCCGGCGTCGGAGTCGGCTGGCTGGTCGGACGGTTCCTCGGCTATGTCACCTTCCGGGTGCCGAATCGGGCGAATCTGTCACGGACCGGTGACGGCTTCGTGTCGCTCGGCATCACGCTGATTGCCTACGGCCTGACGGAACTGGTCGGCGGGTACGGTTTTCTCGCGGTGTTCGTCGCAGCACTCGCATTGCGCGATGCGGAACGGAACAGCGAGTATCATGAACGCCTGCATGATTTCGTCGAGCAGACCGAGCGGCTGATGATGATGCTGATGCTGGTGCTTTTCGGCGGCACGCTGGCCCATGGATTGATCGACGCCTTGTCCTGGAGTGCCGTCGGCGCCGCGGCCGTCATCCTGCTTCTGGTGCGTCCGGTCGCCGGAGTGGCGGGGCTGGCCGGCGTGCCGATGCCGGTTGGCGAGAAGCTGGCCATCGGCTTCTTCGGCATCCGCGGCATGGGCAGCATCTATTACGTCGCCTATGCGCTGAACGCTGCGGAGTTCGACGTGCCCAACGCCCTGTGGGCGGTCACCGGCCTGATCGTGCTTCTCTCGATTCTCGTCCATGGCATCAGTGTGACGCCGGTCATGCGGCGGATCGACCGGCGCCGGCAGGCGGCGGTGGCGCAACCGCCACCCTCCATACACCGCCGAATGGAAAAAGCGCGCGTTTCGGCCGACTCTTGATGAAAATTGTTGGTGAAGCTGAATTTCCGCTTTCCGTACAAGGTGATGCGCCTGCATAGTGGTCGGGAAGGGGCGGCGTGGACGACCTGACGGTTTCGAATGAAACCAAATGGGCAGGCCGACACGACCACCCGGGAACCGCCGGAAGAACCGATCCGGACGGTCATCCGCAATCTGCGCAACGCAACGCTGATGGGGAGGAATTCACGTATGATCGCACGTCTTCTGGCCGGTGCCGCCCTTGCTGCCCTGACGATCGGTGTTCTGTCCACCGGGCCTGCCATGGCCCAGCAGGGCAAGCTTTCCGGCGATATGGTCAAGATCGGTGTGCTGAATGACCGCTCGGGCCTCTATGCCGATCTCGGCGGCGAAGGGTCGGTGATCGCCGCCAAGATGGCGGCCGAGGAGTTCGGCAACAAGATTCTCGGCAAGCCTATCGAATTCATCTCGGCCGACCACCAGAACAAGCCCGATATCGGCGCCAACCTTGCCCGCCAGTGGATCGACCAGGACGGTGTCGACGTGATCGTCGACGTGCCGAATTCCGGCGTCGCGCTCGCCGTGCAGGAGGTGACGAAGGAGAAGAAGAAGATCTTCCTGATGGAAGGTCCGGCGACCTCGCGGCTGACCGGCGACGCCTGCTCCCCCACCGGTTTCCACTGGCCCTACGACACTCATGCGCTGGCCGTCGGTACGGGACAGGCCATGGTTAAAGAGGGCGGCGACAGCTGGTTCTTCATCACCGCCGACTATGCCTTCGGCCATCAGTTGGAGGCCGACACCTCCGTCGAAGTGAAAAAGGCCGGCGGCAAGATTCTCGGTTCGGTGAAGGCGCCGCTGAACACCGCCGACTTCTCCTCCTTCCTGCTGCAGGCCCAGGCCTCGGGCGCAAAGGTCGTCGGGCTCGCCAATGCCGGCGGCGACACCATCACCTCGATCAAGCAGGCCGCCGAATTCGGCCTGACGCAAGGCGGTCAGCAGAAGCTGGCGGGCCTGCTGATCTTCCTGTCGGACGTGCATGCGCTTGGACTGCAGGTCGCCCAGGATCTGGTGCTGACCACCGGCTTCTACTGGGACCGTGACGACGAGACCCGTGCCTGGTCCAAGAAGTTCTTCGACCGCTACGGCAAGATGCCGACGATGGTGCAGGCCGGCAGCTATTCCGCCGTCCGCCACTATCTGAAGGCGATTGAAGCGGCCGGGACCGACGACGGCCCGACGGTCGCCGCCAAGATGAAGGAGATGCCGGTCAACGACATGTTCGCCAAGAACGGCACGATCCTGCCGAACGGCCGCATGGTCCATGACATGTATCTGGCCCGCGTGAAGAAGCCGTCCGAGTCCAAGGGCGCCTGGGATTATTACCAGATCCTGCGCACCATCCCCGGCAAGGACGCCTTCGCCACCTTCGAGGAGAGCGGCTGCAAGCTGCCGAAGTGATCGTGTCGGTAAACAGGACGACAGGGCAAAAGCCGTGACGTGACGGAGCGGCATCCCCGCCAGGGCGGCGGTCTTCGGACCAATGCCGCGGTGGGGATGCCGCTGAGGAGAGCGACGCTCATGATGGGAACGATTTTCGGCATTCCGCCCCAGGCGCTGTTCGGCCAGCTTCTGCTGGGGCTGATCAACGGATCGTTTTACGCGCTGCTCAGCCTTGGGCTGGCGGTGATCTTCGGCATGTTGAACGTCATCAACTTCGCCCATGGCGCGCTCTACATGATGGGCGCCTTCGTGGCGTGGCTGCTGCTGAACCAGCTCGGCATCGGCTATTGGTGGGCGCTGCTGCTGGCGCCGCTGATCGTCGGCGCGTTCGGGGTCGTGCTGGAAAAGACGCTGCTGTCGCGGCTCTACAAGCTCGATCATCTCTATGGGTTGCTGCTGACCTTCGGGCTGGCTTTGATCGTCGAGGGGGCTTTCCGCCACCAGTATGGCGTGTCCGGCCAGCCTTACCCCATTCCCGCCGAACTCAGCGGCGGTCGGAATCTGGGCTTCATGTTCCTGCCCAATTACCGCGGCTGGGTGGTGGTGGCGTCGCTGATCGTCTGCATCAGCACCTGGATCGCCATCGAGAAGACGAAGCTGGGCGCCTATCTGCGCGCGGCGACCGAGAATCCGGTGCTGGTCCAGGCCTTCGGCATCAATGTGCCGCGGATGGTCACGCTGACCTACGCCTTCGGTGTGGCGTTGGCCGGTCTCGCCGGCGTGCTGGCGGCACCTATCTATCAGGTATCGCCGCTGATGGGCTCGCACCTCATCATCGTCGTGTTCGCGGTGGTGGTGATCGGCGGAATGGGCTCCATCATCGGCGCCGTGCTGACCGGCTACGGGCTGGGCCTGTTGGAAGGATTGACCAAGGTCTTCTACCCGGAGGCCTCGAACATCGTGGTCTTCGTCATCATGGCGGTGGTGCTGATGGTAAAGCCCGCCGGTCTGTTCGGACGGGAGAGGTAAGCGCATGAGCCTTCATTCGCAGAGCAGCGGCCGGGCGTCCGCACAGGCTGCCGGCGCACCGGCGACGACGGGCCTGACCCTGGCGAGAGTTGGCGCGCTTGTGGTGCTGGCCGCTCTTCTGGCGGTGCCGTTCCTGCTCTATCCGGTCTTTTTGATGAAGGTGTTGTGCTTCGCGCTGTTCGCTTGCGCCTTCAATCTGCTGATCGGCTTCGGCGGGCTGCTCAGCTTCGGTCATGCGGCGTTCTTCGGCAGTGCCGCCTATGTCACCGCCCATGCGGTGAAGGAGTGGGGATGGTCGCCTGAACTGGGGATTCTGCTGGGCACCCTGGCCGCGGTCGTCCTGGGGCTGGTCTTCGGCCTGATCGCCATCCGCCGGCAGGGCATCTATTTCGCCATGATCACGCTGGCGTTGAGCCAGATGGTCTATTTTCTGGCCCTGCAGCTGCCCTTCACCCATGGCGAGGACGGCATCCAGGCGGTGCCGCGCGGCGTCCTGTTCGGCGTCTTCGACCTGCACAACCCGCTGGCGATGTACTACACGGTGCTGGGCGTTTTCCTGATCGGATTCGCCATCATCTGGCGAACGGTGCATTCGCCGTTCGGGCAGGTGCTGAAAGCGATTCGTGAGAACGAGGCACGCGCTATTTCGCTGGGCTACCGCACCGACCGCTACAAGCTGCTGGCCTTCGTGCTGTCGGCGTCGCTGGCCGGGCTGGCTGGCGGCACCAAGGCCATTGTCTTCCAGTTGGCGACGCTGACCGACGTGACGTGGCAGATGTCGGGCGAAGTCGTGCTGATGACGCTGCTGGGCGGAATGGGCACGCTGAGCGGCCCGGTCATCGGTGCCGCTCTGGTGGTAACGCTGGAGAATTATCTGGCGGCGACCAGCCTGCCGGTGCCGGTCGTGATCGGCTGCATCTTCGTCGCCTGCGTGCTGGTGTTCCGTCGGGGAATAGCCGGGGAAATCGCGGCGCGTTTTGGAAAGCACAGCCAGAATAGTTAAGTCACTGCACAGAAAAACAGCAAACATTTTAAGGATGGTTTCGTTCATAAGACACTAAGGTTGCAAAATACCGCATACCCCGAAAGAACGGGTGTGCGGTTATTATTTTGCGTCCTGGAACGTTTTGCTTTCTGGGTGTTATAGGTCTCAACGCATGCGGCGGTGCAGCAAAATGACCGACGCGAGCTTTGGGAAGAGGCGTCCACCCGGACGAACGTATTCGAGGAGCATCCCGCATGGCTATGGACAAGGATACCACGACCAGCGCGCGTGAAACCGCTGACCGGGCAAAAGGCACGGTGGAGGACATGACGCGCGCCGGTGAGGCCACCACCCGCCGCGCCGCCGATGCCGCCCGCTCGATGGGTGAGAACGTGGCAGAGACCGGCCGGGAGGCCGCCGATGCCAGCCTGAACGCTGGTCAGAAGGCAATGGGGGCGGGTGCCGACATGACCCGCCGCAGCGCTGAGACCGCCGGCACCATGATGAACAAGGCCTCCGATGTCGCCGGCCGCACGACCGAGCAGCTCCAGCGCGCGCTGGGCCTGTCGAAGGAAGCGCAGGGCGCGGTCGCCAGCCAAACCCGCGAAACCATGGACGTCATGGTCCAGTGCGGCAGCGTTCTGGCCGACGGCTGGCAGAATGCCTGGCGCGAATGGATGGGGCTGGCGCAGGACGTCGCCTCACGCAATGCCGAGGGAATGAACGCGCTGATGCGCAGCCGGACCATCCCCGATTTCTACGCGGCGCAGAGCCGCATGCTGAAGGAAAGCATGCAGATGGTCCTCAGCCGCAGTGTCAAGATCTCGGAGATGTCGGCGAACACCGCGAACACGGCGATGGGCAAGCTGAACGCCCGTCTGGAAGGTGCGGCGCAGCAGACGGAGCGCCGCTTCTGAAGACCTGGCCGACTGCACCGGCACGCCATCGATAACGAACGATCTCCATCCTGACTGAACCCCGGCCCGCAAGGACCGGGGTTTTTTCTGCGCCGGATATACGCCGCCAGCCCGCCGGCTATGGCGCTTCAGGCGTGAGCCAGCTCACCGCGGCCCCGCCGCCGGTGGAGGGCAGGGCGTCGTGCAGGGCCGGCAGCATCTCCTTCAGCGTCTCGTCGAGCTTCCAGGGCGGATTGACGATCAGCAGGCCGGAGCCGTTCAGCCGGAGATGGGTGTCTTCGGGATGCCAGGTCAGTTCGGCGATCAGCACCTTCGGGATGCCGGTCTTCTCCACCGCATCCTGGAACCGCCAGACCGCCGCGCGCTCCTTGATCGGATACCACAGGGCGAAGATGCCGGTGGACCAGCGGCGGTGCGCCTGCGCCAGCCCCTCCGCCATGCGGGCGAACTCGTCGGGCTGCTCGAAGGGCGGATCGATCAGGACCAGCCCACGCTTCTCCTTGGGCGGCAGATGGGCCTTCAGCGCGGTATAGGCATCGGACTGGTGGACGGCGACGGAGCGGTCGCCGGCGAACTCCGCCTTCAGGCTGACGGCGTCGTCGGGGTGCAGTTCGACCAGCACCATGCGATCCTGCGGGCGCAGCGCGGCGCGGGCTATTCGCGGCGAACCGGGATACCAGCGCAGGGCGCCGTCGGGGTTCAGCGCCTGGACGGCATCCAGATAGGGGGCCAGCGCCGGATGCGGCAGGGGATGGCCGAACAGCCGGCCGATGCCCTCGTCGCTCTCACCGGTCTTGCGGGCCGCCTCGGAGGTCAGGTCGTAACGGCCGATGCCGGCATGGGTGTCCAGCACGCAGAAAGGCGTCGGTTTGGCGCGCAGATGATCCAGGATCAGCGCCAGCACGGCGTGCTTCATCACGTCGGCCGGGTTGCCGGCGTGGAAGATGTGGCGGTAGTTCATGCGTCGGGGTTTACCCGATCACGCAACGCGGCGCCAGCGCTCTTGCCGGCGAGGCCGGTCGGCGGACGGATCAGTTGATCGCCGCGACCTGCTGCGCGTTGTGGAAGCTGCGGCGAGTGCGCGGGGCGACGCTGACGGGATCGGTGTCCTCGCAGCGGGAAGAGGCCAGCAGCTTGGCGCTCTGCGTGTCCAGTTCGCCCAGGCTCTGCCAGATCTTGCAGACATAGGCCTGAGCGCGACGGCCGGAGCTGCCGTTGTAGCGGGCCAGCGCGGTCTTCCAGTTGCCTTCCTCGCCATGGAAGCGGACGAGAAGCTGGCCGGCGTAGAACACGTTGTCGCGCGGCTCGACGATCTTCTCCAGCGGCTGGAACTCGCCACGGTGGGTAGCGACCGACAGCTGCATGCAGCCGACATAGGTGTTGGAGCGAAGCTGGCCACGGTGATCGCGCAGGTGGCGGGCGGCGTCACTGACGTTGCGGGCGTAGTAGGGACGGCCCTGCACGCTCATGGCGAAGGGGTGGGGAGTGCCGTCCTGGCCGCTTTCGACCAGAGCTATGGCCACCAGCATGCCGGAGGGAATGCCGAGCTTCTGTTCGGCCTCCACGGCGTGGGTGACGCAGCTTTCCTTCGAAACGGTCTGGGCCTGGGCGGTTCCGGAAACGGAGAGCGCCACCAGGGGAGCCGTCAGCAGTCCCGCAGCCAGTGCGAAGCGTCCACACGTTGTGGCGCCTACGCGCTGATTTCGTTTCCGCATCCCAAATCTCCTTCTGCTGTCGCCCCGTCTTGTACGGCGGCTGTTTGACCCCCCGCGCGGGGCCGTTGTTCCGGTCACCGAGTCGCTTACGGCGACCGCCTCCTACCCAGATGTTCAGCGCCTCCCGATTGGGCGCCGCGGCAACACTTCCAAAAATTTGATCCATCGTCAACCCGCTTGCGCCCTGGTAATACCACAGCTTTCGTCCGTCAGATGTCACTCAGGCTCGCCGAACGGACGGCTTAGGCGCTTCGGTTAGGTTCATAAGCCATTGAATCGCCACATTTGCTGGCAAAATCGATTGGGGTGGTACCGCTGCCTATCTTGACCCTTCGGATGGGGGACAAAAAAAGGGCTACTGCGACCGCGTGTCGCCCGAATCACACTTCGGAAGGATTTTCACGCCCCCCTTGCGCGGCGCAGCATGTTGGGGCAGTAAACTCCGCCGCCCTGTTTCCCTGGACTCGGTTCCCTGGGCCAAGTCGGTGCCGCAGCGACGCCCGGGACGGCCCGATGGCGAGCGGAGGCGGGCTATCCGGGCCGGCGGCATTCCCCTGGTCGAAGCCCGCGATCAGAGGAACTCCATCCGTGTCCGCGGATCCCTCCATCGGCGACGAGCCGCAAATCTACAATCTCGATCAAATGTTCCGGTTCGGTTACGACCGGCTCTACGCGGGGGATAATGCCGGAGCCGCCCGCGCATTTCGCGCCGGTGTCGCAGTCGACCCCACCCATGCGGAGGCATGGTCCGCACTGGCGGAAGCCGGCGGCGGGACCGATGCTGCAGGGCAGGCGGCGGCTTGTTTCCGGCGCGCAGTCACTTTGGAACCGGGCAATTGGGGCTGGCGGCTGATGTTGGCCGATGCCCTGCGGCAGTGCGGTGATACCGATGCTGCACACGCGTTGTTCCAGTCCCTTGCGGCGGAACGGAGCGATTCGGCACAGGCACGACTCGGACTAGCCCGCTGCCTCGGTGCGGCCGGCCGCCAAGAGGAGGCGCTGGAGGAGTACCGGGAGGCGGTGGCGCTGCGCCCCAACGACCGCGACGCCGTCCTCGCGCTGGCGGATGCGCTGGCTTTGTCGGGGGATGCGCTGGCGGCGGTTGAACTGCTTCAGCCGCTGGCTCGACGGCTTGAGGATGATGCGTCCGTCCATCACGCGCTGGGCCGCAGCTGGCTTGCCCTGCGCGAACCGGCCAAGGCGCTGACCGCGCTGCGCCACGCTGCAGGAATCGCCGAAGGGGACGAGGCGGCAGCTGTCGAACGCCTGATCGCGGCGCTGGAGGCCGGGGAAGGTGCCGACCTGTCCGCCTCCTATGTCCGTGCCCTGTTCGACCGCTATGCCGATCGCTTCGACCAGGATCTGGTGGGCAAGCTCGGCTACGCGGCACCCGAACTGCTGCGGTCGGCGGTGGACCGCGTCGCGCCCGGCGCTGCGGGGTTGCGCATCCTCGATCTCGGTTGTGGCACCGGACTGGCGGGTGTCGCCTTCAAGCCGCTGGCCTCCCGGCTCGCCGGAGTCGATCTATCGCCGCGGATGGTCGAGAAGGCGCGGCAACGCCGACTTTATGACGAACTGACCGTCGGAGACGTCGTTGAGGCGATGGAGCGGGCGCCTGGCGGCTGGGACCTGCTGGTCGCCGCCGACGTGCTGGTCTATATCGGCGACCTCGCCCCCGTCTTCGCGGCGGCAGCCCGCGCCCTTCCGCCGGGAGGCCGTTTCGCCGCCACCGTGGAACGCCTGCCGGGCGAAGCTGCCTCGCTTACGGGCGAGTCTTTCGTGCTCGGCGCGACCCGCCGTTATGCCCATGCCGAACATTATGTGCGCATGACGGCGGAAGCGGCCGGCTTCCTCATCCGCCTGATGGAACCCTGCAGCCCGCGACGGGAAAAGGGTATCCCCGTGCCAGGCCTCCTGTTCGTGGTGGAACGGACGGCGTGGTAGCGATCCGGTTGCGGGTCAGATCGCCTGCGTATAGCGGCCGGTATCACCGGGCAGGCACCAGCGTGCATGCAGTTGCCCCTTGGTGTCGAAGCTGCAGGCAATCCAGCCGGAACCATACAGCAGGCGTCGCCCGCCCTCTGCGAAGGGCGGCATCTCGAACCGGTGGGCGGGCAGGGGATGGTCAGGGCGGGTCGCCAGCGGCTCCGCCAGCCGCGACTTCCATCCCGCCGCCGGGGAGGCGGACTTGGTGAAGTGCGGCGCGTAAAGCTGCCACATCTCCAGTCCGCCACCGCGCAGCACGCCCCGCGCCGCCGCTCCACCGGCGATTCCCCGCGAGGCGACTGTGATGCGGCAGCCGCTGCGCCGGGAGAAATCGGCCAACGTCCGGACCATCCGCTCCCATTCGGCATGGCGTCCGGGTGCCGCCCAGTGATCGCCGAACCGGCCGCGCAGCCGGGAAGGGAGCACGCCGCCCAGCCGGTCGAGCAAAGCGGCGGCCGGGGTCAGCAGCGGCCCGCCGCTGACCAGGATCAGGTGACGACAGGCGGCAAAGCGGTCGAGCCAGTCCGGCAGCATGCTCCAGCCCCGTTCCGACAGCATGCGCCGGCCGTTGCGGTCGCTCCAGTTGTCGAGCGTCAGCAATCCGACTTCGCCCATGGTGAAGCCTTGGGCCAGTGTTCCGCACGCCGATCCCCACAGGCAGTCGGGCGGGCTGTCGGCGACGGAACCGGTCTGGAAAAGCTGGACCTGCCGGCGGGTCGCCGCGAACAGCGGGCGCAGGCTGCGCGAGGCGGCGTCGCCCTCCTCTCGGCTGCCCCAGGCGCCGGCCAGCAGCCGGCCGAGATCGCTGCCGTCCCACACCATCACCGAGGGGATCGACGCCAGCGCCGAGGCCACGGCGGCACCGCTCCAGGTCCGCAGCATGCGGTCGAAGCCGGCGGCCATCAGCTCTTCCGCCACGCCGGGCAGTGGGGGGCCAAGCCGGCGGGAGACATCGGATAGCAGGCCATTCGCCTGGGGAGCGGCGGCCGTCACGGCATCGCCGTCGATCTGCCCGCCGGCCTGGACCATCAGGTGATAGCGATCGGCGGACTGCCGGGACAGCAGATCGGACCAGAGGGCCGGTGACGCGCCGGTCGGGCCTTCGGCCTCCGGATCGCCACCGCCGGTCATTCCGCTTCCGTGAAGAATGGCTATACGTGGGAGTGAATGACGACCCGGAACAACTACGGTCCAGCGGGGGCCGTCGGGAAAGCCGTAGGTGACGTCGGTGTCGCGCATGCCGCGGGGGACGGCGAAATCGAATCGCCAGAGCTGGCGGTGGCGCCAGTGCGTCAGGTGGCGCGGCGGGACGGGCAGGGTGACGCCGTCCACCCGCAGATCGTCGGGCTCAACCTCCCCATCCAGAACGAACAGCGCCGACAGCCACCAACGGTCGCGCTGCTCACCACGGAAATACAGGATGGGACCAAGCAGGATGCTCGGTTCCGCTCGTCTCGGCGCCATGCTTCATCCGTCCGAACCGGCCCTTCCCCCAAAGATGGGCCTGCCGCATGCAATAGCGCAAGGGGACGCCGGACGGCGAAAAAATATCGCGCTCCGAGACGTACGGTCAGCCGTTCCGCTTGCGCAACAGCTCCAGCATTCGGGGCGGCACCTGTTCGTTCAGGACCGGGTCGTACAGGCGATGAAGCTCCTCCACATGCTGGCGATGCTGGGCGAGCAGCGCCTTTGCGTCGGGATCGCTCTCGACCACGCTTTCGAATTCTGCGCGCTCCCGCTCGTCCAGGGCGCCGTCCAGATAGGCGTTGATATCGGTCATCGTCACACGCTTCATCTCTGTCGTTCCCGGATGGGTCGCCGGGGTTCTCCCCTGGGACACGATCAACCGTGACACGTCCGGTGGCCCCGCCGTTCCCGGAAAGCTTGGCCTAAAGGACGCCTACCCCATCTTATGGGCATGATCCTCAGCCATACCAGTCCGACAAACGGCGCGATCACTGCTCACTTTCGAGGCGAGCAAACCGGCACTGCCATCCTCTTTCGCGTCGCCCGGCCAAGTAACAGGGCGGTGCAGCCGATTGTTCCGGTTTCCGTTGGTGCGGAACGCCGCGCAATGGGGACTGTTGTGATTGTGCAACTCACCCCCACAGTGTTCCGACAGGGTTGCCGAAGAAGGAGAATGCCTATGGCGCAACAGGAGAGCAGGCAGCCGCCGCAGCACCAGGACACGCAGCCGGGCCGTCAGGCACCCATGACTCCGCAGCCGTCGGAAACGCGTCCCTCCTACCGCGGCAGCGGCAAGCTGCGCGACAAGGTGGCGTTGATCACCGGCGGCGACAGCGGCATCGGCCGGGCCATCGCCGTGCTGTACGCGCGCGAAGGCGCCAAGGTCGGCATCCTGTACCTGAACGAGGACGACGATGCCCGCGAGACCCGCCGGCTGGTGGAAGCCGAGGGCCAGCCCTGCACCATCCTGAGCGGCGACGTCGGCAGTGAGGAAACCTGCAGAAAGGCGGTGGAGCGCATCGTCGGCGAGCATGGCCGCCTCGACATCCTGATCAACAACGCAGCCGAACAGCATCCGCAGAAGTCGATTGAGGACATCACCGCCGAGCAGCTGGAGCGGACTTTCCGCACCAACATCTTCGGACAATTCTATATGGTGAAGGCCGCCCTGCCGCACATGCACGAGGGTGCCAGCATCATCAACACCACCTCAGTCACCGCCTACAAGGGCAGTCCGGAACTGCTGGACTATTCGGCGACCAAGGGCGCCATCGTCGCCTTCACCCGGTCGCTGTCGATGGCCCTGAGCGACCGCGGCATCCGCGTCAACGCGGTGGCTCCCGGTCCGATCTGGACCCCGCTGATCCCCTCCACTTTCGACGAGAAGAAGGTCGAGAACTTCGGCGGCAATGTGCCGATGAAGCGGGCCGGCCAGCCGGACGAGGTGGCGCCGTCCTATGTGTTCCTGGCATCCGATGACTCTTCTTATATGTCGGGGCAGGTGCTGCACCCGAACGGCGGCACGGTGGTGAACGGCTGAGCGGACTGGCTGACCGGAAGGGCAGCCCGCACAAGGTCGGACCCATGCGAAAAGCCCCCGTGCAGAGTGCACGGGGGCTTTTCATTCGTGGAGTGTTCGAAGCTGGCCGGCGGGCCATCAGGAAAGGAGTCGAATCAGGCGGTCATCAGGTTGTTCAGCCGCTCCCGCGCACGGCACAGGCGGGAACGGATGGTGCCGATCGACACGTTCAACGTCTCGGCCGCTTCCTGATAGGGACGCCCCTCGATGGCGACCAGCTTCACGACCTTGCGCTGGCTGGGGGTGAGGGAGGAAAAGGCGCGGTCAACATCGCGGAAGACCAGACGCGACATCTGCGCCGCGTCGACCGACATGGCGCCGTCCCACAGCTCCACCTTCGTCACATGGCGGTCACGCTGCAGGTTGTTGAAATGCAGGTTCTTCAGCATGGTGGTCAGCCACGCCTGCATATTCGTGCCGGGTTCGAAACGATGCTGGCGCGATAGGGCGCGGGCCAGGCAATCCTGCAGCAGGTCCTCTGCGGCGTTGGCGTCACGGGTCAGCTTGCAGGCATAGCGCTGCAGGTTCGGCATGCAGCGGATCAGTTCGTTTTCGAACGAGTACGCCATGGTCTTTCCTTCCTCCACGGTCTGTGTACGTCTCCCGCCGGCCGGGTGACCGGCAGCGCCCTTCGCGGTATGGGCGGGGCGCAGGGCGGGGACGGCATTGGGCTTTCCGGCGCGCAATGGCGGCGCCACCGGTTCGAAGGGCTGACAGTGTCTTTGCGGTCTTGAGCGCTCAGTGTGCCCTGGCGGTCGTCTCCAGAGCGCTTCCGGCCCGGCCCGTCATCCGGTGCGGGTCGGCGGTCCCTGGGGGGTGTTGCGGAACGATCCGGTCGGCGGTGGCGTCATTGAGGCGGTCCCGTTGTTGCCCGTCGTTGATCGTGTCGGGAGCTAAACGCGCCGTCCGCCGCGGATGTTCCACCGCAGGATCCGGAAAGAGTGACATCGGTGGCAGATCGCGGAGATTCCGGTCCCGTCTCCGCTTGCCGGGCTTACCACCATCGAACGCGCCCGCCGGTGCGCCGCTGCAACACTCAGTCGTTGGAAAACAGAGGCTTTTCTAGGCGAAGCGCCGCCATTCCATCCTCGTAGTAATCGGGATATTCCGCGAAGCGCCGATAGCCGGCCGCGATATAGAGCGCGATGGCGGCGGCATTGTCCGCCCGCACCTCCAGCCTGATGCCGACGCAGCCATGGGCGGCCGCGGCTTCTTCCAGCGCCGCCAGCAGGCGGCGGCCGATCCCCTGGCCCCGGTTGCCCGGCGCCACCGCGAAGGAGGTCAGGCGGGCGAAGCGCGTGCCGGCATGGAAGCCGACCACCCCATAGGCAAGTGGCGGCCCCTCCATATTCGGCACTTGGCGGTATGCCACCAGCACCACACCTTTTGCCTTCCGGATCGCATAACGGAAGTTGCGCTGCGTCATCCGGTCGGTCGGGAAGCTTCGCTCCTCGATCGCCAGCAGCGCGGCTATGTCGGCCAATTCGGCGTGGCGGATGCGGATGCATGCTGCATCGCAGTGGACAGGATCGGATTCGTGAAGCATCGTTGACGGGAAAAAGGGGAGGGGACGACAGCCTACTCCCTTTTACCACAGCGAAACGACGGTGCGTTCCATCTGGGGAAAGCTTTGCTTAACCAACAGGGCAGACACTTCCGCCATGATTGGAGCGCCGTATTTCCAGCCGCCCGCTCCTATAGGCCTTTCACGCAGAAAGTCAGGACATGGACGCTCGGTTTAAATCTCGCGACATCGAACGCCGCAGCCTTGATGTCGATGGCCTCAAACGGTCGTTCCTGGAATGGCTGGTCTATTCGGTCGGCAAGGATGCACGCGCCGCCACGCGCCGCGACTGGTTCCACACCGTGGCGCTGGCAGTTCGCGACCGCGTCGTCGACCGCTGGATGGACACGACCCGCAGCTATTACCAGGAAGACGCCAAGCGCGTTTACTACCTGTCCCTGGAATTTCTGATCGGGCGGCTGCTGACCAACAGCCTGTCGAACCTGGGCATCATGGACGAATGCCGTCAGGCGCTCGACCGCCTCGGCCTGTCGATGGACGACGTGGTCGATGCCGAGCCCGACGCGGCGCTGGGCAACGGCGGCCTCGGCCGTCTCGCCGCCTGCTTCCTCGACAGCATGGCCTCGCAGGGGCTGCCCGGCTACGGCTACGGCATCCGCTACGAGTTCGGCCTGTTCGAGCAGCGCTTCGAGAATGGCTGGCAGGTCGAATATCCCGAGCAGTGGCTGCAATTCGGCAACCCGTGGGAGTTCGCCCGTCCGGAGGTGCTGTACCCGGTCCAGTTCTATGGCCGCGTCGAGGAGTTCCGCGACAGCGTCGGCGAGCGCGCCTATCGCTGGGTCGATGCCGACCGCGTGCTGGCGATGGCCTATGACACGCCGGTCGTCGGCTTCGGCGGGGAGACGATCAACACGCTGCGCCTGTGGTCGGCCCGCGCCACCCGCGACTTCAACTTCGGCCACTTCAACGACGGCGCCTATATGAAGGCGGTCGAGCAGAAGATCCTGTCGGAGAACCTCAGCCGCGTCCTATATCCCAACGACGCGACGGAGACCGGCAAGGAACTGCGGCTGAAGCAGGAGTATTTCTTCACGTCGGCCTCGCTGCAGGACATCCTGCGCCGCTATCTGCAGCATCACTCCACCTTCGACAATCTGCCCAACAAGGCGGCGATCCAGCTGAACGATACCCACCCGGCCATCGGCATCGCCGAACTGATGCGCCTGCTGGTCGATCAGCACGCCCTGCGCTGGGACGATGCGTGGGAAATCACCCGCGCCACCTTCGCCTATACCAACCACACCCTGCTGCCCGAGGCGCTGGAAGCCTGGCCGGTGCGGATGATCGAGCGGGTGCTGCCGCGCCACATGCAGATCATCTACGAGATCAACGCCAAGTTCCTGAACCGGACCAAGGCCAAGGCAGACGGCGACAACGCCAGGCTGTCGCGCCTGTCGCTGATCGACGAGCGCGGCGAACGCCGGGTCCGCATGGGCAATCTCGCCTTTCTCGGCTCGCACAAGGTCAACGGCGTGTCGGCGCTGCACACCGAGTTGATGAAGCAGACGGTGTTCGCCGACTTCCACGAGGAATTCCCGGACCGCATCAACAACAAGACCAACGGCATCACCCCGCGCCGCTGGTTGAAGCAGGCCAACCCGGCCCTGTCGGAGCTGATCACCACCCGCATCGGCGAGGGCTGGGTCTCCGACCTGTCGCAGATCGCGGCCCTGCGCGAGAAGGCCGACGATGTGGTGTTCCGCGAGGAATTCCGCCGGGCCAAGCGCAAGAACAAGAAGCGTCTGGCCGCCTACATCGCCCGCCAGACCGGCGAGGAGGTGCTGGTCGACAGCATCTTCGACGTGCAGGTCAAGCGCATGCACGAGTACAAGCGCCAGCTTCTGAACGTGCTGCACACCATCGCGCTCTACAACGAGATGCGCGACAACCCGACGGTCAGCTGGGTCCCGGTGACCAAGGTGTTCGCCGGCAAGGCGGCGCCGTCCTACCACATGGCCAAGCTGATCATCAAACTGATCAACGACGTCGCCAAGGTGGTGAACCACGACCCGTCGGTGCACGACAACCTGAAGATCGTGCTGCTGCCGAACTACAACGTCACCGCGGCGGAGATCATCATCCCGGCCGCCGACCTGTCGGAGCAGATCTCAACCGCCGGCATGGAGGCGTCGGGCACCGGCAATATGAAGCTGGCGCTGAACGGCGCCCTGACCATCGGCACGCTGGACGGCGCCAACGTCGAGATCCGCGAGCATGTCGGGCCGGACAACATCTTCATCTTCGGCATGACCGCGGAGGAGGTGAACGACCTGCGCGCCAGCGGCGGCTTCAACCCGCGCGATGTGATCGCGTCGAACCCCAGCCTGAAGCGGGCGCTCGACATGATCTCCACCGGTGCCTTCTCGCCGGACGACCGCAACCGCTACCACCCGATCGTCCAGGCGCTGACCGACGGCGGCGACCATTTCCTGGTGACGGCGGACTTCGCCGACTATTGCCGGGCGCAGGACGCGGCGATGGAGCTGTACCGCGATCCGGAGGAATGGACCCGCAAGGCGATCCTGAACACTGCCAACATGGGATGGTTCTCGTCCGACCGTACGGTCAACGAGTACGCCCAGGAGATCTGGGACGTACACCCGGTACACCCGAGCCATGACGGCGAGGGGTTCCGGTAATTTCCGAAAGGGCGAATGCGCAGGCGCTTTACAATGCCTGCGCATTCGGATAAGAAGGCCCCATGAACCGCACGGCCATCACCACCACTACGACCAAAAAAGCGACTCGCTTCGGCGGGCAGCGGCGTGGTGTGTGCTGATCGGATCGACCAGCGTTTCTTCCACGAGGCAGGCCCCGCCGGACAACGGACGGGGCCTCGTCGTATCCGGGGTCCGCTGTCCGAACGACCGATAGGCCGGTCCGATCAACAGTGCGATAGACAGGACGGAACCCCGCCATGAGCAGCAACAACGCCTCCGCTTCTTCCAAGTCCCTCCGCGTCGCCGTGGTCGGCGCCACCGGCGCCGTCGGCCGCGAGATGGTCAAGGTCCTGCACGACCGCAACTTCCCGGTCGCCGAACTTGGCCTGTTCGCCTCCGAGCGTTCCGCCGGCAAGGTGCAGGAGACCCCCTATGGCGCCCTGACCCTGCAGGCCTTCGACGCCGCGGTGGTGAAGGGCTATGACGTTGTCCTGCTGGCGGTCTCGGGCGACTTTGCCAAGGCGCACGCCAAGGATCTGGCATCGGCCGGCGCGCTGGTGATCGACAACAGCTCGGCCTTCCGCTACGACGCCGACATCCCGCTGATCGTTCCGGAAATCAACGCCCACGTCTTCCGCGAGGCGTATGCCGCCGGCTCGCGCCTGATCGCCAACCCGAACTGCACCACGGCCATCGCCGTCGTGGCCCTCGGGCCGCTGCACAAGGCCTTCGGCATCAAGCGCGCCATCGTCTCCACCTATCAGGCCACTAGCGGCGCCGGTGCCGAAGGCATGGCCGAGCTGGAGGAGCAGACGCGCAACCAGTTGGACGGCAAGCCGGTCACCAACAGCGTGTTCCGCCACCCGATCCCCTTCAACCTGATCCCCCAGATCGATGCCTTCCAGGAGAACGGCTATACGAAGGAGGAGATGAAGGTTACGTGGGAGACGCGGAAGATCATGGAGGTCCCGGACCTGCTGGTCAGCTGCACCGCCGTCCGCATCCCGACCTACCGCGCCCATTCCGAGGCCATTACGCTGGAGACGATCCAGCCGGTCACGCCCGACGCCGCCCGCGCCGTCCTGGCCGATGCCGCCGGCGTGAAGGTGGTGGACGATCCGGCCAACGGTGCCTACCCGATGCCGCTGAACGCCACCGGCCAGTATGACGTCGAAGTCGGCCGCATCCGCACCAACCTGGTGTTCGGCGATCATGGCCTCGACCTGTTCGTCTGCGGCGACCAGCTGCTGAAGGGCGCCGCTCTGAACGCGGTGCAGATCGCCGAGCTGGCTCTGTAAGGTCCAGAGCAAGGCCGGACCCAAGGATCTGGAATCCAGGGGCCGGCACTGCTATGTAATGCGACGGGGGCCGATGGGCGTATTTCGCCTGTCGGCCCTTTCGCCGTTCTCACGATCACCTTCTCTTGTCACGGGACTTCGCGCATGTCCGAACTTCAGGACGCCGTCTCCCGCCGTCGGACCTTCGCCATCATCGCGCACCCCGACGCCGGTAAGACCACGCTCACGGAAAAGCTGCTGCTGTTCGGCGGCGCCATCCAGATGGCCGGTGCCGTCAAGGCGCGCGGCGAGCAGCGGCGCGCCAAGTCGGACTGGATGAAGGTGGAGCGCGAGCGCGGCATCTCGGTGACCGCCTCCGTCATGACCTTCGATTTCGACGGGCGTACCTTCAACCTGCTCGACACGCCGGGCCACGAGGACTTCTCGGAGGACACCTATCGCACGCTGACCGCGGTCGACAGTGCGGTGATGGTGATCGACGGCGCGAAGGGCATCGAGGCGCAGACGCTGAAGCTGTTCGAGGTCTGCCGTCTGCGCGACGTGCCGATCATGACCTTCTGCAACAAGATGGACCGCGAGGCGCGCGATCCCTTCGACCTGATCTCGGAGATCGAGAGCGCCCTGGCGCTGGAGGTCACGCCGGCCAGCTGGCCGATCGGCATGGGCCGCGACTTCCTCGGCTGCTACGACCTGATCCGCGACCGGCTGATCCTGATGGACCGCAGCAAGGGCGACGAGATCGACGAGGGCATCGAGTGCAATGGGCTGGACGATCCCCGTCTGGACGAGTTGCTGCCCGCCCACGCCGTCGCCAAGCTGCGCGAAGAGGTCGAGATGGCGCGCGGCCTGATGCCGGCCTTCGATCTGGAGGCCTATCGCGCCGGCCATCTGACGCCGATCTATTTCGGCTCCGCCATCAACAATTTCGGCGTGCGCGAGCTGCTGTCCGGTCTGGCGGAGAACGCCCCGCCGCCGCGTCCGCAGCCCGCCGATCCGCGCACCGTCCAGCCGGACGAGGAGAAGGTCACCGGCTTCGTGTTCAAGGTCCAGGCCAACATGGACCCGAACCACCGCGACCGCATCGCCTTCGTCCGCCTCTGCTCCGGCCGCTACAAGCGGGGCGCCAAGCTGAAGCACATCCGCTCGGGCAAGCTGATGGCGGTGAACAACGCCGTGCTGTTCCTGGCCCGCGACCGCGAGGTGGCGGAAGAGGCGTGGCCCGGCGACATCATGGGCATCCCCAACCACGGATCCTTGCGCATCGGCGACACGCTGACGGAGGGCGAGGATCTGCGCTTCACCGGCGTGCCCAGCTTCGCGCCGGAACTGCTGCAGCGCGTCCGCCCGGACGATCCGATGCGGGTGAAGCACCTGCGCAAGGCACTGGAGCATTTCGCCGAAGAGGGCGCCTCCCAGGTGTTCAAGCCGCTGACCGGTGCCGACTGGGTCGTCGGTGTCGTCGGCCAGCTGCAGTTCGAGGTTTTGGCTTCGCGCATCGAGGCGGAATACGGCATCGCCGCCCGATTCGAGGGTGCCGGGCTGGACGCTGCCCGCTGGGTCGAGACCGACGACAAGGTCCAGTTGGAGAAGTTCATCGAGCTGAACCGCTCGGCGCTGGCGGAGGACCATGACGGCGCCCTGGTGTTCCTGGCCCGCAATGCCTGGCACCTGAACCGCGCGCAGGAGGATTTCCCGGCGCTGCGCTTCCTGAAGACCCGTGAGCAGAACCGCAAGGTCCACACGGCCGCATGATATCGACGCCCGCCCATACACCCGTTGGCGCGGGCGGGCGTCCTTTCAAGAGAAAAACCTGCAAGGGCTTTCCAACCGGACTGACGGCTTGACGGCGTCGGTCCGGTGGCGGACCTTGTGCGGGTGCGTGTGATGGTTTCGACACTTAAGTGATGGCCTCCGTCGGACGGGTATGGTCGGAAAAGAGGCGGACATGGCAACGGGATTGGACGAGCTTCTGGATAGCGGCGGGTTCATACCCCATGGGGTCTGCCTGCTCTGGCGCCCCGATATCCTGATGCTGCATGTCGGGTCCGACATTCTGATCGGCCTGTCCTATTTCTCCATCCCGGTGGCGCTGACCTATTTCGTCATGCGGCGCCGCGACGTGGCCTTCGGTTGGGTGGCGCTGCTGTTCGCGCTGTTCATCATCGCCTGCGGCACCACCCATTTCCTGTCGGTCTGGACGCTATGGACTCCCGACTATGTGCTGGAAGGGCTGGTGAAGTTCATCACCGCCTTGGCCTCGCTGGCGACGGCGGGGGCACTCTGGTGGCTGATGCCGCGCCTGCTGGCCCTGCCCAGCCCACGTGAACTGGAGGCCAGCAACCGGGCGTTGGCGCTGGAGGTGGCGACACGGCGGGAGATGGAAACCCGCTATTCCGGCTTCTTCAACAATCTGGCCGAGGCGCTGTTCATCGTCCAGGTCCTTCCGGACGGTGATTTCGCCTACGAGGCGATCAACCCGGCGCTGGCGCGGATCGGCGGCCTGGACCCTGAGCAATTGCGTGACCGCCGTGTCCGGGATGCTGTGGCGCCGGAGTTGGCCAATCTGGTAATTCCCCGGTACACCGCCTGCCGCGATAGCGGTAAGACCATTGATTACGAAGAAACGCTGGACATGCCGGCCGGTCAGCGCGTCTTCCACACCATACTGGTGCCGGTGAAGGACGCCGCCGGACGGGTGATCCAGATCCTGGGCAGCGGCCGTGACGTGACCGAGCGCAAACGCCTGCAGGAGGAGGTGGTCCAGACCTCCAAGCTGGCGACGCTGGGCACGCTGGCCGCCGGTATGGCGCACGAGATGAGCCAGCCGCTGAACGTCATCCGGCTTTGGACCGAAAACACCCTGAACCGCCTGCAGGAAAATCTGCTCGAACCGGCCCGTGCCGAAAAGGCCTTGAAACTGGTGATCGAGCAGACCGAACGCATGGGCAAGCTGATCGATCATGTCCGCACCTTCGGCCGGCGGGATGGCGGCGGCATGCGGGCCTTCCAACCCGCCAATTGCGTGCAGAGTGCTGTCGAGCTTGTGCGCCATCAATATGCGCTGGAAGACATCGAGATCGTCGAAAGCGCAGGCTCGGCGCAACTGCCGGTAACCGGACGCCCCCTTGAATTGGAGCAGGTGATACTCAACCTTTTTTCGAACGCGCGCGATGCTATCGTCGCGCTTCGTGCAAATGGTGGGAAGGCGGGACGCATCATGGTGGCAGTCGGCGACGACCCGGACAGTCAGAGCGTGGTCATCCAGGTGACCGACGACGGCGGCGGCATCGACCCCACGGTGTTGCCGCAGATCTTCGATCCCTTCTTCACCACCAAGGAAGTCGGGAAGGGATCCGGCCTTGGCCTGTCGATCGGCTACGGCATCATCGACGGCATGGGCGGACGGATCGAAGCCCGCAACGTTGAGATGGAGGACGGAAGCCGCGGCGTCCGCTTCAGCATCACCCTGCCGAGCCAGCCGGTCTCCTCATCCGACAGGGAGTTCTCGCATGCCTGATCCGTTGCACATCCTGATCGCGGAGGACGAGGTGCTGGCGGCGATGGCGCTGGAGGATTTCCTGACCTTCAAGGGCTTCCGCGTGACTGTCGCCGCCAATGGCGTGGAGGCGCTGGAGCGCTACGCCAATGAGCGGGTGCACGCTTTGGTCACCGACCTTCGTATGCCGCGCATGGACGGCCAGACGCTGATCCGGGAAATCCGCGAACGGGATGCCACCCTGCCGGTGGTGGTGATGACCGGTTACCTGACCCAGGACAGCGACCTGAAACACGAGCGCTGGAAGCCGCTGGAGATCTTCAGCAAGCCCGTGAATCCGCGCACCATCTGCAACACGCTGCATCGCATGCTGGGTCTGCCGCAGGAGGCGTGAGCGGGTTCGCTCAGTCCTCCAGCGGTTCGACGTCCACACTGACGGTCAGGCCATGGCCGGCCCCGCCGACCAGGACGCCGCGGGCCGGGCTGACATCGTCGTAATCGCGCCCCCAGGCCACGGTGATGAAATCCCGATTGGCGACGCAGGCGTTTGTCGGGCAGATGTCGAGCCAGCCGGCGGCGATCCCGCACCAGACCGATGCCCAGGCATGGCTGACGTCGGCGCCGACCAGCCGCGGCTGTCCCGGCGGGGGCAGGGTGCGCAGATAGCCGGAGACATAGCGTGCCGGCAAGCCGACGGCGCGTGCGCAGCCGACGGCGATATGGGCGAAGTCCTGGCAGACGCCGCGACGGTTGCGCATCACCGCCGCCAGCGGCGTCGCCACCGTTGTCGCGGTGGGGTCGAAGGCGAATTCGCGGTTGATGCGGTTCATCAGGTCGATGGCCGCCGCGACCGCCGGGCGGCCGGGGGTGAAGCTTCCCCGGGCATACTCCAGCAACTCCGGGCTGGAAGCGACGAGTGCGCTGTCGAAGCAGTATTGCGTGATCTCCGCCCCGTCGTCCGGCCCGGTCAGACCGCGCAGGCTGTCGCGCACCTGTTCCCACGGCTGCGATTCGTTCGGAGCCAGCGCCGGTGGCTCGAACACCTCCACTTCGCTTTCGGCGATCACGGAGAAGGTCCGGTGCGGTTCCTGAACCGCGACATAGGTGACGGTGTTGCCGAAATAATCCACCCGCTCCGCCCGCACCGCCGGGACCGGATCGATGGTCAGCAGGCTGCGCCGGATGCGCTGGCGCGGGTGCGGCCGGGCGCTGAGATGCAGCAGATGGTGGGAAATCGGCACATCCTCGCCATAATCGTAGGCGGTGGCGTGGCGCACGCGATAGCGCGTGGAAAGGCCGCCACTGCTGGCGGAGGGGCCGGGAGCGGGGGAAGGGGGCGTCATCGCGTCAGGCCGATCGTGCGAAGGCATGGCTGAAATAGGCGTGCGCCAGGAAGTTGGAGACGTCCGGCAACGACATCGCCAGCGTGTCGAGCAGCGTGCGCAACGCCTCGCCGGACGCCATCGCGTCGGTCCGTTCCAGGCTGTTGCGCGCGGCGGCGACGATGGCCAGCGCGCCGCCGGTCGGGTCCGTCCCGGTGCCGACGCCCTGGCTGGGCAGCGCCCGCATGTGGCGGTCCAGCGCCGCAAGCTGGAAAGCCAGTGCGCGCGGATTGGCCTCCTCCCCCAGCAGCAGGTCGAGCACGGGTGTGCGCAGCACGCTGGTCAGGTGGCGCGCGCGGTAGGTCATCACGCTCTCGCCCAGTTCCAGCAGCACCGACAGGGTGGCGGCCTGCACCGGCTCGTCCTCTCGGTCCAGGTCGGCGACATGGACCCCGCGCATCAGCGCGATCATGTGCAGCGAGCGTTCGATCCGCCGTCCGATGTCGAGGAAGCGCCAGCCGGCGCCCCGCGTCATGCTTTCCTGCTCGAGGCCGGAAAAGGCGGCCAGCGTGATCATCACGTCGTCCAGCCGCAGCAGCAGCGAGGCCGCGTCCATCCGACCCTTCGGCGGCTGGGTCTGGCGGTCGATCGCCGACACCACCCGCCACATGTCCATCGACAGGCGGTCGCGCACCGAATAGGCGGTGCGGTGCAGGCGCAGCACCTGGGAGCGCAGGCTGTTGGGATGGTCGGGGTCGGTCACCGCCGCGTGCAGCGCCTCGCGCAGGCCGCGGTTGGCGCCGCTCTCCGTCACCCGCGCCATCTCCGCCGGAATCATGCTCTGCGAACTGAGCAGGTCGAGCAACGGGCGAAGCTGCAGGGTGGCGCCCGGCATGTTGCTGTCGATCAGCCGGCTCTGGGTGGCGCGCAGCAGGCGCAAAGCGCCCTCCGCCCGCTCGGCATAGCGGCCGAGCCAATAGAGGCCGTCGGCGACGCGGCTGGGCAGGTCGTTGGCGGACGGGCGGGCACCGCTCGCCGTCGGCTCCGTCGCCAGGGCCGGGCGCGGCTGGGTGGAGGAGACGTCGGCCCGGCGCGGCGCCAGGATCCAGGTGTCCTTGCTGCCGCCGCCGCTCTGCATCGACACCACCAGCCGGCCGGATTCGCTCGACACGCGGGTCAGGCCGCCGGGCATCACCGCATAGCCGCCGCTGGGGGTGGCGCAGAGGAAGACGCGCAGCACCAGCGGGCGCGGTTGCAGCCGGCCATCCTGCCAGACCGGCGCGGTGGAGAGCGCCATCTGCTCCTGCGCCACGAAATACCAGGGTCGGCGCTTGATCCGCTCGACAAGGACGGAGCGCTCGGCAGCCGACAGCTGGGCGCCGAAGATCGGCTCGAAGGACAGCGACGGGAAGGCCGGCTTGACCACCAGCCCGTCGAGATGGTCGATGACGTAGGCGCGTTCCGCGTCGTTGCCGCACCACCAACTGGCGACGCCGGGCAACCGCAGCTCCTCCCCCAGCAGATGGCGGCAGAGCGTCGGCAGCGACGACTTCATCGCCATCGATTCCATCAGGCCGGAACCCAGCGCGTTGGCCATCACCACATTGCCGGCCCGCACCGCCTCGATCAGCCCGGCGACGCCGAGCGAGCTGTCGGCCCGCATCTCCAGCGGATCGGCGAAATCGGCGTCGAGCCGGCGCAGGATCACGTCCACCTGCTCCAGCCCCGACAGGGTCTTCAGATAGACCGTCCGGTCGCGCACCGTCAGGTCCGCCCCCTCCACTAGCGTCAGGCCGAGGTAGCGGGCGAGATAGACATGCTCGAAATAGGTTTCGTTGTAGGGACCCGGGGTCAGCAGGACCACGCGCGGAGCCCGTCCGCTGCCGGCGCCGCCGTTACGGGGCGCGATCGAGAGCAACGTCTCCTTGAAGGTGTCGAAGAAGCCGGTCAGCCGCTCCACCTGGCAATGGCGGAAGCTGTCGGGCAGCACCTTGGCGATCACCGCGCGGTTTTCCAGCGCATAGCCGCTGCCGCTCGGCGCCTGGGTGCGGTCGGACAGCACCCACCAGCGCCCGTCCGGCGCGCGGGCAAGGTCGACGGCGTAGAAGTGCAGATGCACGTCGTTCGGAACCCGGATGCCGTGGACCGCGCGGCGGAAGCCGGGGTCGGCATGGATCACCGACGGCGGCAGCCGGCCGTAACGGGTCAGCGTCTGCGGCCCGTACAGGTCGGTCAGGATGGCGTTCAGCAGCGACGCCCGCTGGATCAGCCCCGATTCGATGGCCTTCCATTCATGGGCCGGCAGCAGAAGCGGCATCATGTCGAGCGGCCAGGGCCGCTCCATCCCATTGGGATCGCCGTAGATGTTGTAGGTGACGCCGTTCTGGTGCAGCAGCCGCCGCGCCTCCTCCCAGCGCTGCGCCATCTGTTCGGCGTCGAGGGGGCCAAGCGTGCTCATGAAGGTCTGCCAGTGCGGCCGAAGCCGGCCCTGGCCGTTCACCATCTCGTCATAGACCTGGCCCGAGCCATAGCCGATGGCGTCGGCCTCGCCGAACAGCGATCCCTGGGTGAAGGGAACCGGCGGCATCCCGGACGGGATCACGGATGCCGGCGCGCGGAATGGCTGGTCGGATTGGGACAAGGTCGGACTGGTGCGTATTGCCTATGAAGGAAGCAACAGTCTGAACGTCCCCGCCCGGTGATGCAAGGCTGGCTGCCGGCCGATCCATCCGAAAGAGGAAAGATTCCGCCCATATCCGTTCGCAGCCGCCTGGGCCATGGGCGACCCTTATGAATGAAAAAAGCCGGAGCGCCGCGGATGGCGACGCTCCGGCTTGCCGGATGCAGCGGAGATCCCGGAAACGGTCAGAGCGTCTTCAGGTATTCCACCAGCTGCCAACGCTGGTCGTTGGTCAGGCCGGCGCCGAATTCGTGGCCGCTGTTGTGGTTGCCGGGCTTGGTCGTGTCATAGACGAAGGTGGCATCCTTGGCGGAGGAATCCACGCCGACCTTGACCGGATCGATGGAGGTGCTGCCCATGCGGAAGGTCACCGACCGCTGGGACGCCGGCAGCAGCATCTCATACAGGTTTGGCACCGACCCGTTGTGCATGAAGGGCGCCGTAGCCCACACGCCGTCCAGTGGACGCGCCTTGTAGGCCAGCAGCTGCTTGATGGTGCCGGCCAGCGCCTCCTCGTCGGCGGTCGCCCCGCCGGAGGTAGACTTCGCCGGAGCGGCAGCCGCCTTCGCCGCACGGCCACCGGCGGGAACCGCGCCGACGGTCGGCTTGCTCTCGCCGCGGCCGGTCAGGGCGGCGATCACCTTCTGGTGGTCGGCGGTCATCTTGGCGCCCGGCTTCACGAAGGGCGTGGTGTCGAGCGTGCCGCCCTTCGTCTGCGATTCGGGCGACCAGCCAGCCGGCGCGCTGGCGGTCAGCCACGGCGCCGGGGCATTGTCGCCCTTCAGCAGGTCGGCCAGCAGGCCCTGTTCACGCACCAGATCGCCGAAGATCGCGCCGATCACCGCGTTGGACAGCAGATTGGCCGCCAGATCCGGGTTCTTCAGCGGCTTGCCGCCCAGCAGCTGCGGCGGCATGGCGACGTTGGCGAGGACGCCGGTATCGACCTGACGGCACAGCGCATCGACCGCCATCTTCGGGTCGGCGGCATAGTTGACCGTCACCATTCCGGCGGAGACGGCGGCATCGACGCCCTTGGTGCAGATCGTGCCGAAGGCCGCGATCACCGCCTTGGCATCGTCAGGCTTCGCCCAGTTGAACAGCGGCACCATCTCGATCGGCGCGGTGGTGTAAGTCTCGCCGCGCGGCAGGACGGCGTGGCAGCTCTGGCAGCTTTCCTTGTAGATCGTCTCGCCGGCCGCCGCCTTGACGATGTCGACATCGCCGGCAAGGCTGTCCGGCCACACGGGCGAGCGCAGCTTGCGCAGCTGGTTTTCCATGTCGACCAGATTCCGGCCCCGCACCGTCGACTTGTAATAGTAGTGCGCGGCGTCGGCCGGCGGCTTCAGCGCCACCTTGCCGAACACGCCCAGCACCTCGCCGGCGTTGCGGCCCAGCGCGTCGAAGGCGGTGGCGTTCGGCAGCAGGCCGTTCCACTGCACCCGCGGCTGGTGCGGCGCATCCCACAGGTAAGGATAGCTGACCGGGGCATTCGGCGCGCGGTTGTTCTTGGGCAGGTTCAGGTCGATCGCCGAAACCCGGTTGAAGATCATGCCGAAGGCATCGGTGCGCATCGACCCCCAGGGCGTGTCCGGGGTGCTGGCCGCGACGAAGGCGGCGAAGGACTGGTCGAAGGCCTTCAGGTCGTTGTACAGCGCCAGCTTCTGCTGATCGGTGGCGCCGGCGCCCAGCACGCGGGCGGCGAAGGGCTGGAAGGCCGCGTCGCTGGTCACTGTGGTGTGGACCGCGCCGCTCAGCCCGCTGATGAAGCCATAGAGGTCGCCGGTGGTGACCGCGCCGTCGATGCGCATGGTCTTGCCGTTCACCGTCACGTCGCCGGTGTGGCAGGCGGCGCAGGTCATGCCGAACCAGGCGGTCTTGTCGGGATCGGTGTCCTTGACGAAGCCGACCGGCAGCAGATCGGGATTCCAACTGGCGGACGTGTTGGCGGCATAGCCGTAGCGGGTGATGCTCTTGACGAAGGGCTGCTTGGTCTGCGGATCCTCCAGCGCCATGAACCAGTCATAGCGCATGATCTGCGAGCCCTGGGTGGTGGTGTAGTACCACTGGCGGGCTTCGTCGGACCAACCCTGGTCCAGGTACCACAGGCCGTTGACCTGCACCGGCGGCTTCACCGGCACCGGACGCGGCGGCTGCGGCGGCTCGGCGCAGGAGCTGAGCAGCAGCGCAGTGGCCGCCAGCGTCGCGTAGAAGGGCAGCTTCATCCCTTTTATTCCCTCATCTGGTGTGTGGCGCTTTGGCCTTCGACCGATGAGGGTAAATTCGATAACCGTTATACGGGTAGTGCTATCGCGTTATGACGCTGAAAAATGGATGACGGACCGGTCATGGACCTGTCCTCCTCTCTGGCGAGAGAGGAGGACGTCACCAGTGGACCAGCCGGCGTTATCCCCGCCGCAGATCCAGGGTCATCGGGAATTGCGGGTTGCGTTCCTCCGCCGGGGCGTCCATCGGGCCGGGGGTGTGGCCGAAGGGGAAGAAGCGGGCCAGACGGCGGCCCTCCGCCTCGTTGGCGTTGACCGGGAAGGTCTCGTAGTTGCGGCCGCCCGGATGCATGACGTGATAGGTGCAGCCGCCGATGGACCGGCCGGCCCAGCTGTCGAGGATGTCGAAGATCAGCGGGGTGTGGACGGGAATCGTCGGATGCAGGCAGGAGGGCGGCTGCCACGCGCGATAGCGCACACCGCCGACGAACTCGCCCTCCACCCCGGTCGGGATCAGCGGCACGCGCCGGCCGTTGCAGGTGATGACGTGGCGGGCGTCGATCAGGCCGGTGACACGGACCTGCACCCGCTCCACCGAGCTGTCGACATAGCGCACCGTGCCGCCGCCGCCCGGCTCCTCGCCCAGGACGTGCCAGGGCTCCAGGGCCATGCGCAGTTCCATGGTGATGCCGCGCTGGCTGACATGGCCATAAACCGGGAAGCGGAAGTTGAAGTGCGGCGCGAACCAGTTGTCCTCCAGCGGATAGCCGTGGTCGCGCAGGTCCTGCAGCACGTCGGCCATGTCCTGCTGAACGAAGTGCGGCAGCATGAAGCGGTCGTGCAGCTCGGTGCCCCAGCGCACCAGCTTGCCCTTGTAGGGGTGCTTCCAGAAGCGCGCGACCAGCGCCCGCATCAGAAGCTGCTGGGTCAGGCTCATCTCCGCGTGCGGCGGCATCTCGAAGGCGCGGAACTCGACAAGGCCGAGGCGGCCGGTGGAGCTGTCCGGCGAATAGAGCTTGTCGATGCAGAACTCCGCCCGGTGGGTGTTGCCCTGCACATCGACCAGCAGGTTACGCAGCACCCGGTCGACCAGCCAGGGAGGGCAATTGCCGCTCGCCGCCGCCTGATCGATCTGGTTGAAGGCGATCTCCAGCTCATAGAGCTGGTCGTCGCGTGCCTCGTCCACGCGCGGGGCCTGACTGGTCGGGCCGATGAACAGGCCGGAGAAGACGTAGGACAGGGCAGGGTGATTCTGCCAGTAGGTGATCAGGCTGCGCAGCAGGTCGGGCCGGCGCAGGAAGGGACTGTCGGTTGCGGTGGCGCCGCCCATCACCACATGGTTGCCGCCGCCGGTGCCGCAATGGCGCCCGTCGATCATGAACTTTTCCGCCCCCAGGCGGGACTGGCGCGCATCCTCGTACAGGGCGATGGTGTTGCGCACCAGATCGTCCCAGCTGTGGGCGGGGTGGATGTTCACCTCGATCACGCCGGGGTCGGGGGTGACGGCCATGGAGTTCAGGCGCGGATCCTTCGGCGGCTGATAGCCTTCGATGACCACCGGCATCTCCAGCTCGACCGCCGTCGCCTCGATCTCCGCCAGCATCGCCAGATAGTCTTCCAGCGTGCTCATCGGCGGCATGAACAGGTGCAGGCGGCCGTTGCGCGCCTCGCAGCTCAGGGCGGTGCGCACCACCCACCAGGCCGACTTGCCTTCCTCCGGCAGTTCGTCGCGGATCTCCGCCATGATGCGCTGGCGCTGGGCGATCCGCTTGTCGGTGTGGACGCCACGGTCGGATTCCTGGACTGCACCGCGGATCTCCTGCCGGCGCTGCACCGGATGAGGAGGAAGCGGGCCGCGATCCTCGAACGGGTCGGTCTCCCAGGCATAGGGATAGTCGGACTTCGACACCCAGGGCAGCGAGCCCAGCGGCAGGCGATAGCCGACCGGACTGTCGCCGGGGATCAGCAGCAGCTTCTCCTGGCGCAGCGGCCATGTGCTGGACAGCCAGACCGGCCCTTGCTGGGTCATGCGCCGGTTGATCGGCATGACGAAGCCCACCGGCTCGTTCAAGCCACGGGTGAAGACGCGGGTCAGCCGCTCCCGTTCCTCCTTGTCGTCGAGCTTGCTGTTCAGCGGATCGACATTGACCGGAAGCTGCGATTCCTTGCGCAGATAGTGCCAGGGGTCCTCATAGGCGCCGAGCACGAGGTTCGGGTCGAGGCCCAGCCTTTTTGCCAGCGCCATCAGGAACACGCCGGCATCCTGGGCGGTGTGGCCGTAGTCGGTGACCTCGCGCGCCAGCAGGTCGCGGTTGGCCCACAGCGCCTCGCCGTCGCGGCGCCAGTAGAGCGTCATCGCCCAGCGCGGCAGCGATTCGCCGGGATACCATTTGCCCTGGCCGAAATGCAGCAGGCCGCCGGGAGCGAAGCGGGCCATCAGCCGGTGGATCAGGTCGGCAGCCATCTTGCGCTTCTGCGGACCCAGCGCGGTGGTGTTCCACTCGGCGCCGTCCATGTCGTCGATGGAGACGAAGGTCGGCTCCCCGCCCATGGTCAGGCGGACGTCCTCGGCCTTCAGATCCTCGTCGACCCGGTGGCCCAGCGCTTCGATCGCCGCCCATTGCTGCGGGGTGTAGGGCTTGGTGACGCGCGGCGCCTCGTAGATGCGGGTGACCGACATCTCATGACCGAATTCGACCTCCGCCTCGTCGACGAGGCCGGAGATGGGGGCGGCTGAGGAGGCGTCCGGCGTGCAGGCCAGCGGAATGTGCCCCTCGCCGGCCAGCAGGCCGGAGGTGGGGTCCAGCCCGACCCAGCCGGCCCCGGGCAGGAACACCTCCACCCAGGCATGCAGGTCGGTGAAGTCGCTCTCCGGACCCGACGGACCGTCCAGCGCCTTCTGGTCAGCGGTCAACTGGATCAGGTAGCCGGAGACGAAGCGGGTGGCCAGACCCAGATGACGCAGGATCTGCACCAGCAGCCACGCCGAATCGCGGCAGGAGCCGGTGCGCCTGGTCAGCGTCTCCGCACAGCTCTGAATGCCGGGCTCCATCCGGATGACATAACCGATGTCCTGCTGCAGCCGCTGGTTCACCGCGACCAGGAAATCGATGGTCGGCGTCTTGTCCCGCGGAATGTCCTTCAGATAGGCGGTCAGTTCCGGCCCGGGCTCCTCCGTCTCCAGGTACGGGCGCAGCTCGCGCAGCAGCCAGTCTTCGTAGACGAAGGGGATGTGGCTCGCCTTCTCCTCCAGGAAGAAGTCGAAGGGGTTGATCGCGGCGATCTCGGCGACCAGATCGACCTCGACGATGAACTCGCGCGTCTTTTCCGGGAAGACGAAGCGGGCCTGGAAGTTCGATTGCGGATCCTGCTGCCAGTTCAGGAAGTGCTGTTTGGGCGTGACCTTCAGGGAATAGCTGAGGATCGGTGTCCGGCAATGGGGCGCCGGCCGCAACCGGATGATCTGTGGGCCGAGCGACACCGGCCGGTCGTAACGATAGATCGTCTTATGGTTCAGCGCGACGTGGATCGCCATGGAAAACCCCGCCTCATGCCTGTTCGATGATGTTCGCGCCCCGGTTTGGTCCAGGGTCGCCGATGCAACGGTAACACCGTTGAATCGGACCCGACAGAGCGCCCCGGCACCGATCCTACCGCAGTTGCGAAAAAGTCACGAAGTTGCGGATGACGCGCGCTGCGGCTTTCTTCCGTTCGCGTTACCCTTTATATCCTAAGCGATCGGAGTATCGCGGCGGCGGGAACTCGCGTCTGGATGGTGTCGGTGGCGGCTTCTTCACTCATGGGCGGCAACCGCGGTGCGGGCGGTTCGGGCGATACCGGCCCCGGCGGCGCCGGACGGGGCGTCGTCACCGGAAAATACTTCAATTTCAAGCCACTGCCTCCGTCGGCCGACATTCTCGGCAATCCGCTGATCGTCCCCAACCTGCCGACGCACAAACTGCCGAAGGAAACCTTCGGCAGCCGTGTGAAGCGGTTTTTCGCCCGCATGAACCTCGGCAGCCAATCGGCCGACACTAAGCTGCGTTGGAAGCTGCACGACACGATCCAGGCGACCATGGCCTCGCTGTCGCCCGCCGTCACGCTGGTGGCCGAAAAACGGGCGCCGGCGAAGAACAGGAAGCTGTCTGTTCCGGTCGTCGTCGTGCGTCATCCCTATCACCTGCGCCATGTGTTCGAGATGCTGCCGACCATCCCCGACAGGTTCGCGGTGGAGCGGCGCTTTCTCGAACTGCTGATGACCCGTGCGCTGAAGCGGTACGGCGAGCAGATGGCCCTGATCAAGGGCAGTGCCTTTTCCTTCGAGCATGAGGCACGGGAATATTTCTTCGCCGGATTCCGCCTGGAAAAGCAGATCAAGAAGGTCAACAATCCGGACGAGCGGTTCGCGGCGCTGCAGGCAATCCACACCAACTATTTCCATGGCCGCAACTATTATTACTATGCGCTGCTGCGGCGGGAGAAGCTGGCACCGGACAACAAGCTGTTCATGCTGTTCGCCCGCGCGGTCTATTTCATGGCGCGGATCGACTGGAATGGCGAACTGCTGGAAAAGCCGAATCCGCGCATGTTGCCCAGCCGCGACGACATGCTGTTTTTCGTGGAGCGTGACAAGTCGGTCGTGACGCGCTATCGCAGCGACCAGGATTTCCAGCGTCAGGTCAAGGCCGTGCTGGAGGCCTTCCCCGCTTCGTGACGTTCCGCTTCCTTATCCAAGGTTTCCTGCGATGCGCGCCCTGTCCCTGGTTGGCGGTTTCCTGGCTGCCGGCTCCCTGCTCGCCGTCGTGACTGCAGTCCCGGCTCTTTCGGCTCCGGCGGACACTCCCCCGCCGGAGGCCGCCGCTCCCGAGGCGGCAGCGCCCGGCTGCGAGGCGGCGGCGACGCCCACTGCGCAGCTGATGTGCGGCGATGCGAAGCTGGCGGCGGCCGGTGCGGCGATGGATGCGGCGCTGGCGGCCCTTGGCGCCACCACCGACGACAGCGGCCGTGCGGCGATCGAGGACAGCCAGACCGTCTGGCGGGCAAAGCGGGACGAGACCTGCCCGGTGACCGCGGCCGATCTGGCCGACGCAAAATTGGCAAAGACGCGCGCGGATTGTCTGGCGCGTGTCATCCGCAAGCGCACGGTGGCGCTGGAGGCGGAGCGGCAGTCCCGGTCCCGGCCGGTCGGCGATCTGCCGCTGTCCGTCACCGGCGCCGCGGCCCGCCGGTTCGCCGCGCCCCAGCCGCCGGTGCCGCCGATCAGCCGCAAGGTCTCGCTGGAGACTCTGGCCGGCCGCTGGGCAAAGACCGATCCGGCCGACCGCACCGCCATCGACGATTGCCGAAGCTCCTATCTGGACATCGGCACCGACCGCAGCCTCCATGCCGTGGAGCCGCGGCTGCAGCTCTTCCCGCTGGATGGCACCCTGGCGGCCGACGGCGACCCCGTGCAGGGGGTGGCGCTTCTGCCGGCGGCTCCGTCGGAAGGGGCTCAAGCCCAGGCGGCGGCACCGCTGGCGACCCTGCGGCTTCTGCCGGCTGATTCGCCACGGTTCGACCGGCTGATCCTGCGTATGGAGCCGCCTGCCAGCTTTGCGGCGGAATTCGTCCGCTGCCGTTAAAGCCGTGACACGAGAAAACGCACGGTTATCGACAACCGCTCCCCCGGTGGCAGGGCGATGACGCCGGCGCCGGGTTCCTGCGGACGGTTCAGCGCGTCGGTCATGTGGGTGACCGGCTCCAGGCACAGATAGGGTTCGCCGGGCGGGGCGTAGACGATCAGGTGCCCGACCGGCCCGTCGGCCAGCATGGTCAGGCGCAGCCGCTCGCGCGGGCGGTCGAGCGTCGCGGAGCCATTCCAGCCGGTGAAGCCGTTGTCCAGCGCCACATGGTCCATGGTCACGCCATGGCGGAAGTCCCAGGCGGCAGGCACCGGGCGATTCCGGCAGGGCAGGATGGTGTCGTCATTCTCCCAGACGGTTTGGACGTCGGCGGTCACGCTGCTGTCCGGCGACCTGACCAGATAGGGGTGCAGCCCCAGCCCGGCCGGCATGTCGCTGTCCGAGTCGTTGATGAGGTCGAGCGTGATGCTCAGCCCTTCGCCGTCCAGCGCCACCGTCTGCGCCGCGCGATAGCTCCAGGGCCAGTCGTCGGCCCGGTGGGCGAAGCCCATGCGCAGGGCATCGTCGGCGACGGCCTCCACGCTCCAGGGGGATGACCAGCCATGGCCGTGGATGCGGTGGGGTGATCCGGGATCGGTGGCGAGCACGACCTCCCGGCCCTGGAAAATGAACCGGCCACCGCCGATGCGGTTGGAAAAGGGAACCAGCGGGAAACAGGCCATGTCCGGGGCGAAATTTCCGGCCAGCGCGCCGTCGGAGGCCCGCCGGAACAGCTCGACCGGGCCATCGGCGGTGGACAGGCTCCAACTCGCCAGCGAACCGCCGCATTGGGGGGCCGCGGTGAGCGTCATCGGTCCGTGCCGCAACGCAATGATGGTGCCCGTCCGGATCATGCGTTTCTCCCATCGTCGGCGTCCCGATTCTTATCGCACATGCGAAAGCCGAAGAAAACGGTCGCCGCCGGCAAGGCGCCGGCTGCCTCGACGCTGACACAGTTCACCTGTTTTTGTCGAAAAATGTGGGTATCGTACACTCGTCATTTACCCTCCTTGCGCGACGATGCCCGTCCGGCACCGCTCCCCGGCGGGTGCGGAATGCCGGTTGTATCGACAACGCGGAAGGGCCGCCGGTGTTGCAGCCCGGCCGCGCAATCCGTCCCGTCCAGGAAAGGCCCGGAGTGTCCACTCCCCAACTCAGCCGCGCGATGCCGACTCCGTCGTCGGCCATGGCCACGCTCGACGAGATGGAGCCGTGCGACTCGCTGCCGGACTACCACGCGCTTCCGGCACGGCTGGTGATCGGCACGGTGCTGCGGTCGTACCTGGACCCGTTGTTCCTGATCCCGACGGAACTGATCCACCTCGCGAAGCCGCTGAAAGCCTGTCTGGAACAGGGGACGCTGATCGAGGCGGCCCTGAGCAAGGTCGCGGCAGCCCAGGCGCGTGCGCCGGGACAGGAGCAGCAGACGCGCAAGCGCGCCATCCGCGCCGCGGTGGACGAAAGCTGGACCAAGGCGCGCGCCGCCCAGACCGCCTTCGCCGCCATGCCGCGCGGCCGCAAGCCGGTGGACTGGCTGCTCTCCCAGGGGGCCAAGACCCCCACCGGCGATGCGGAGTACGACCTGCGTGTGGCCATTGCCCTTGAATTGGTGGAGATAAAGAGCTGGAACGGCAAGCTGGACCGCCTGCTCGAACTGCACCAGTGGGATAGGGACGAGCGGCTGGCCGCTGCGGTCGATGGGGTGATCGGCGACGTCCTGGCCTCCGCCGCCGCCGGGGCGGAGCTGTTCGGAATCAATCTGCTGCCGGGAACGCTGCTGTCCACCCTCTGCGACATGCTGTTCGGCCGCATCGGCATGGAGGCCATCGGGCCGAACCGCGTCGGCGTGCTGAACGCCCTGTTCCGCCAGGGCAAGCTGCCCCATGCGAAGGCCGCCGTCCTCGACCGCATCCGCCGCCAGTTGAAGGCACCCCAGCCAATGGGCCGCGGCGCCTTCGACCAGGAGGCGGAGATGCTGAAGACGCTGGTCGGGCATCTGCTGACCCGCGACGGGCTGGTCGGCGGTGCGGCCATGGCCGACGCGCTGACCGTCCGCTACTCGCGCCGGCTGGAGCAGGGCGGGGCCAGTGCCTATCGCCGCTCCATCATCGGAATGGGCGAAGGGCAATCGGACCTGATCTGCCGTATCCATTACTTGACCCGTGTCGCGGCTGTCCCGGCCGCCGAACGGCATGCCGACGAGATCCTCGCGTCGCTCGACGCGGCGGTCTGCAACGAGTTGCTGATCGAGAACATGCTGGTGCAGACGCCGGACACCGCCTTGCTGGAGCGCGATTTCGCCCGCGCACTGGCGGCCATCCGCGCCGCGCCGCTGCCGGCGGACGCCTGTGAGCGGATCGCTGAACGGGCCGAGCGCGCAGTCGACGGTTTCGTGAAGACCGGGCAGCTCGCGGTTCGTCTGAAGCAGGTGGAACCGGTCCTGCGCCGCCGCACCGTCCGGCTGGCGGAGGTCGCCTGTTCCGGCCTGATCCGTGAGGATGGTGCCCTGCCGCTGATGCGCCAGCACATCCTGGAAATCGTCCGCCAGCCGCAATTCCAGGCCGAACTCGCCCAGCCCGAAAGCGAAGTCGCCCAGGCGGAGGTGAGAAGGCTGCTGGAACTGCTGGATCGGCTGCGCCAGATGGCGACCGCGCCCGCACCCCCACCTGTTTTGCCGCCCGCTCCGCCGGCCACCGTGGAAGTGGCGCCTCCACCGTCCCGGGCGGTTCGCAGCGCCGACACAATTCTTCATCCGGCCAGCCAGCCACGGGGTGCGGCCGGCCCCATCCCCGTTGTTACCGACGATACGGCGGGGCTGTGCCCAAGCTGCTATTCCGCGAAAGGACGGTCGGAGACCTGCGGCGCCTGCGGCTTCCCGGCCCAATCGGACAACCGGCCGGGCGTGCATCTGGTGCCGGGGACGCTGCTGCATGGCCGCTACCGAGCCGGGCGCGTGCTGGGGCAGGGTGGGTTCGGCGCCACCTATCTGGGATGGGACGACCGGCTGCAGGTGAAGGTGGCCATCAAGGAATACTATCCATCCAACCTGATCTCCCGCGTTCCCAACGCCGCCGCCGTCTCCCCCTTCTCCGACGAGCATGCGGAGACCTTCGCCGCCGGCCTCGCCAAGTTCCTGGAGGAGGCGCGGACGCTCGCCCGCCTGCGCGACGTGCGCGAGATCGTCGGCATCCAGGATTTCTTCGAAGAGAACGCCACCGCCTATCTGGTCATGGAGCTGCTGGAAGGCCGCACCATGAAGAAATATCTCGCTGACTGCGGCGGCCGGATCGATGTGAAGCGGACGCTGTCAGTGGTGATGCCGATCGCCAAGGCGCTGCAGGCCATCCACGAGCAGGGATTGATCCACCGCGACATCAGTCCGGACAACATCTTCCTGACCAACGGCGGCGACCGCAAATTGCTGGATTTCGGCGCCGCAAGGCAGACCGCCCGCCCAGGGGCCGGCATGACTGTGATCCTCAAGCCGGGCTACGCCCCGCCGGAGCAATATTCCAACGATGGGCGGCAGGGTCCCTGGTCGGACGTCTATGCACTCTGCGCCACGATCTATCTGGCACTGACCGGCCGCACCCCACCCGATGCGACCGCACGCTTCATGAACGACAAGGTGCCGAAACCGTCCGAACTGGGCGTGGCGCTGGCCCCCGGATTCGAGAAGGTGCTGCTGTCCGGGCTGGCCATGCGCTGGCAGGACCGGCCGCAATCGATGAAGGATCTGCTGCGCGCCATGACCAATTCGCTGGCCGGCGGTTGACGGACTGAAATCGGCGCCAAGAAAAAAGGGGACCGGCGCACCGGTCCCCCTTTCCCTGAAAGGCTGCGGAGGCGACGTTACTTGACGTCGGCCGCGACCTGCATCTTGATGATCTTGTCCGGGTCGGTGACCTGTCCGTTGCGGGACTGGCTGCCCTTCTTGATCATGTCGACGAACTCCATGCCCTCGACCACGCGGCCCCAGACGGTGTACTGGCGGTCCAGGAACTGGGACGGAGCGAAGCAGATGAAGAACTGGCTGTCGGCGCTGTCCGGATCCTGGGCGCGGGCCATCGACAGGGTGCCGCGGATGTGCGGAGCGCTGGAGAACTCGGCCTTCAGCTTCTTGCCGGAGCCGCCCATGCCGGTGCCGGTCGGGTCGCCGGTCTGGGCCATGAAGCCGTCGATGACGCGGTGGAAAACGACGCCGTCATAGAAGCCCTGGCGGGTCAGTTCCTTGATGCGGGCGACGTGGTTCGGCGCCAGGTCGGGCCGCAGTTCGATCACCACGCGACCGTCCTTCAGGTCGAGGTAAATGGTGTTTTCCGGATCCAAGGCCTTCGCCTCCCCTTGAGAAACTGTAAAGAACGAGACAGTGAAGATTGTGGCGAAAAGCGCCGCCAGCAATGCGCGGGTCCACCGCTTCATGCGAAACACTCCGATGAGCCGAAATCCGCGCCCCGGACCATAGGGGAAAAGCGCGGGAATGCAAAGCCGCGCTGGCGGGGATGGCGATCCGCCAAAAGTCACGGATGACGGCCACTCGTCCGGGTGTTCATCCGGACATGGACGTGGCATGCCGGTCATGACGGGACGTTGGGAAAGGACAGGGGCTTGAAGCTGGGACGGGCGATAGCCGGCACGGTGGCGGTCACGGTCACGCTGGCCGTGGTCGGGCTGGGCGGTGCGATCCTGGCCGGTCCGGCGCTGATCGGCGGGACGGCGACGCAGACCTTGCGCGATGCCGGCTTCACCGAAGCCGCGGTGACCGTCACCGGCCTGCGCATCGCCGATGGTTGGCGCGGCCTGCGGCTGGAGTTCGCCGCCGACAGTGGCCCGCTGGAGGCCGCGGCCAAGACGCTCGACCTGCCGATGTCGGGACGCGTGACGCTGTCCGGCGCGCTGGTGGTTGGGATGGACGGCGGCGCGGTGACCGTCGCCCCCGTCGGCTGCCTGCCCGCCAAGGCGGAACGGCTCACGGTCGCCGGGCAGCCGCTTGGCCTGCCGCAGGGGGCGACGCTGTGTCCGGTGGGGGAAACCCCGCTCCTGCGCCGGTCGCCCGATGCGATGACGATCACGGCGGAGCTGCAGGCGCCGCGCCTGGAGGCCCCGGCCAGTGACCTGCGCGCCGACAAGGTCGTGCTGCGGCTGGCCCAGGACGGCGGCGGTCGGCGGGCGGACGCCGTGGTCGCGCAATTGACCAACACCGCCAAGCCCGCGCCCGTCGTCCCGCTGGCCGTCACAATGCAGGCGGTGCAGGCAGGGCAGGGGCCATGGGCGATCGCCGGCACCGCCAAGGGCGCGAACGGCCTCCTCACCGTCACGCTCGACGGCACCTATGACCAGACCGCCGGCGCCGGAAAGCTGGAGGCGGTGGCGAAGCCGTTCCGCCTTGCTGCCGATGGCCCCGGTCTCGCAGCCGTTTCGCCGCTCGCTGCGACCTTCCTGGAAAAGGCGTCGGGCACCCTGTCGGGCAAGGCGACGGTCGCTTTGACCGCGAAGGGCATGACCACGGCCGGACAGGCGGTGGTGAAGGAGCTTGCCGGTGCCGCCGGGCCGGTGACCGTCGCCGGGGTCAGCGGCACCATTGCCTTGTCCAGCCTGTCGCCGCCGGTGATCCCGGACGGGCAGAAGCTGTCCATCGGCCTGCTGGACGTCGGCATTCCGCTGACCGACGGCACGCTGCTGTTCGGCTATGGTCGTGACGGGCGGCTGGATGTGGACCGGGCGGAATGGAACTGGGCCGGCGGCCTTCTGCGCGCCGACCCGTTCGAGCTGTCGCCCGAGAAGCCCAAAGGGCGGGTCACCCTGCATGCCGACCGGATCGACGCCGCCAAGCTGCTGAACCTGATCGCCGTCGACGGACTGGCGGCCAATGGCACGCTTGCCGGCACCCTGCCGGTGGTGTTCGCCGGCGATAAGGTGACAATCGACGGCGGCGTTCTCGAATCGGCCGGTCCCGGCACCCTGCGCTACGACCCGGCCAAGCCGCCGCCCGCCCTGAAGGGGGAGGAGGGCAGCCCGACCGCCATGCTGATGGGGGCGCTGACCGATTTCCATTACGACACGCTGCGGATCACCATCGACGGGCAGGCCGGCGGCGAACTCAGCGCCGGCTTCTCGCTGCGCGGATCGAACCCGTCATTCTACGATGGCTATCCGGTCGCGCTTAACCTTAAGCTGTCCGGCGCGCTCGACCGGATTCTGCGCCAGAACCTCGACGTCTACCGGATCCCCGACACGCTGCGGGACCGGATGACCGGCTTCGACCAGAAGGACCCTTGACCGCCATTATGCTTACCAGATTCCCATCCACCGGCCTTGCGGCTGCTCTGCTGATTTCGGCCGCCGCTGCCGCCTGCGCCCCGACGGTGAAGATCGAAGCGCCCGACAAGCCCATCGAGATCAACCTGAACGTCCGGATCGAGCAGGAGGTGCGGGTCAAGCTGGAGCGCGACGTCGACGACGCCATCCGCAACGACCCCGCCCTGTTCGGCCTGCCCGCCGACTCCACGACCTCTTCCACGAAGGGGAAGAAGTGATGAAGACCGATTCCATCAGCCGCCGCCGTTTCAACCGGCTCGCCCTGTCCGCGCTGGCCGCCGGACTGCTGGTGTCCGCCATGCCGCAGCTGGCCTTGGCGCAGGATGCGCTGGCCGCCGCCAAGGCCGCCGGCCAGTTGGGCGAGCGTCCCGACGGCATGGTCGGCGTCGTCCCCGGTGCGCCGGCCTCGGCCCAGGCGCTGGCGCAGCAGGTGAACGCCCAGCGCCTCGCCCGCTATCAGGAGATCGCCAAGGGCAACGGCACGGCTCTGGACAAGGTCCAGGCGGTGGCCGGCCAGCAGTTGATCGAGCGCACCCCGGCCGGCCAGTTCGTGATGACCGCCGCGGGCCAGTGGCAGCGCAAGTGACCTCCGTATCCGTGTCCGGCCAACGCGCCGTCGCCGACCTGCGCCGCCGTCTGGCCGGCAAGCCCGGCGACGGCGCGCTGCTGTCGGCCCTGTTCTCGGCCCTGGACACGCTGGGTCAGGCCGGCACGCCGGAGGAGGCGGTCGCCCGCTCCAACCTCGGCGAGGCGTTGCGGCGCCAGGGCCGCCTTGCGGAAGCGGAATCGCATCACCGCAAGGCCTTGGCTTGGCTGCCCGATTTCGGCGGCAACCATTACAACTGGGGCGTGACCCTGCAGGCGCTCGGCCGACCAGCGGAAGCCGCAGCGGCCTATGGCGAGGCTGCCCGGCTGATGCCGCAGTTCGCCCCCGCCCCCTGCAACCAGGGCGTCCTGCTGCGCGAGCTTGGCCTGCTGGACGAGGCGGAACCTGCCCTGCGCCGGGCTCTGGAGCTTGATCCGACCCTGGTGCCCGCCCGGCTGGCCCTGGCCGCCCTCCACCGTGACCGCGGTGACCTGGACAGCGCCGCCGCCGGCTTTCGTGCCTGCCTCAGCCTGCGGCCCGATCTGGCGGAGGTGCAGGCGAACCTTGCTCTGACGCTGAAGGAACGCGGGCAGCGCGGCGGCCCGGCGGAAGACGGCGCGGCGAGCATCGTCGGCTTCGAACGCGCGCTCCGCATCGGCCTGCCCGACGCCGGCGGGGTGCTGGCCCAGCTGGTTCAGCAGCGTCGCCATCTCTGTCGCTGGGACGGGTTGACCGCTCTGTCGGGCAGGCTGGTTGAGCTGGTGCGGGAGGGGCGGACGCAGCAGGCCCATCCCTGGATCTTCCTCGGCGAAGGGGCGGGACCGGCGCTGGAGCGCGCCTGCGCCGAACGCTATGCCGCCTGGAAGACGCGCGGCATCCGCACCGCTTTTCCGACCCACACCGACCGCGGATCGAAGCTGCGCATCGGCTATCTCTCCGCCGACTTCCATGAACATGCGACCGCGGTTCTGATCGCCGAACTGATCGAGCGGCACGACCGCGAGCGTTTCGAGATCGTCGGCTGCTCCTATGGTCCCGATGACGGCGGCCCGTTGCGTCGGCGGCTGGTCGCCGGGTTCGACCGCTTCATCGACCTGTCCGCCATGACGGACGGGGAGGCGGCCGGCCTGATCCACGAGGCCGGCATCGACATCCTGATCGACCTCAAGGGCCACACCCAGAACGCCCGCCCCGGCATCGCCGCCCATCGGCCGGCGCCGATACAGGTGCAGTGGCTGGGCTATCCGGGCACGCTGGGCTGCCCCGCCATCGACTACGTCATCGCCGATCCGGTGGTGGCTCCGGCCGATCACCAGCGCTTCTACAGCGAGCGCATCGTCCATCTGCCCGGCAGCTACCAGCCGAACGACCGCAAGCGCGCCATCGGCCCGGTGCCGGCCCGCGCCGACTGCGGGCTTCCCGACGACGGCGTGGTCTTCTGTGCCTTCAACGCCTCCTACAAGATCGGCCCCGAGCTGTTCGGCCGCTGGTGCCGGATTCTGGATCGCGTTCCAGGCTCGGTGCTATGGCTGCTGGAAGGACCGGCGGAGGTCGCGGTCAACCTCCGGCGTGCGGCAACGGAGCGGGGGGTGGCACCGGAGCGGCTGGTCTTCGCCCCGCGCCTGCCGGGTCCAGCACATCTGGCCCGCCACCGGCTGGCCGACCTGTTTCTCGATTCGAGCCCTGTCGGCGCCCACACCACGGCGAGCGACGCGCTGTGGGCCGGCCTGCCGGTGCTGACGGTCCTTGGCCGCTCCTTCGCCGGGCGGGTGGCCGCCAGCCTGCTGCACGCGGTCGGATTGCCGGAACTGGCGGTGTCGGACCGGGAGGCGTACGAGGCGACGGCGCGGCGTCTGGCCGGGCAGCCCGCCGAACTGGCGGCATTGAAGCTGCGGCTGGAGCAGGCGCGGGGCACCGCGCCGCTGTTCGACACCGGCCGCTTCGCCCGGTCCATCGAAGCGGCCTACGCCACGATGTGGGATATCCACGCAGGTGGAGAGTCGCCGCGCGGGTTCGCCGTTCCGCCTCAGGGATAGGCGCAGCGGTCGCCCGTGACCTCCACGAAGGAGCGCTGGGAGGCGGCGATCGTGAAGCGGTACTCGCTGTTGTCGACCACCAGCGACTGGTGCAGCGGCAGCACGCCGCTGACGGTCGTGCCCTTGCCGCCGATGCCGGTGATGCGGATGGTCACCGGCTGGCCCGGATCGAACCAGCTTTCGGCATTGCCCTGCGCATTGTGGGCCGACTGCCCTTCGCCGGTGACGGTCACGGTGCCGTTGCCGAAGGTCACGCCGCGCGTGCCGCCCTTCATCAGCGGGGTGGTCAGCGTGAACCGCTTGGTGTCGGTCGGCTGGCAGTTGCGTGGAATCTGAGCCTGCGAGATGACGAAGGCGAGACGGTTGGCGTCCAGGCCGCCTTTCAGGCGTTCGGACACCAGTTGCGTCAGCTTGGCGAGGTCGCCGGTCGGCACCTCGCGCTGCAGCCGGCCTTCCAGCTCGCCGACGCGCGCCTCCGCGGTGCGGGCGGCGTGCTGCATCTGGCTGGCCAGCAGTTCCAGCTCGGCCTTCTGGCGCGACAGGGTGGCGATCTCCTCCCGCAGGGTGACGTCGCGGCCTTTCAGCTGCTCGATCCCCATCTGGTAGGAAAACAACCCGACACCGAGCACCAGTGCCGCCAGCAGCACGAACTTGATCACGCCGGCCCGCATGCGTTTGCGGTAGCGTCTTTCGTAGTCGTAACGTCCCAGGGTCATGATTCCGGTCGCGGCGGGCTGTCTCGTCGGGCGTTAATGGCTAACGGCAACGGCCAAGGGATGCAACCCCCTGGCCGTCGGTGACCGCCGCCTTTTCCCACCGATCCGCGCTTACTGGTTGGCCGAACTGCCGCCCAGGAAGCTGGCGTTGATGCCGGGGCTCTTGAACTCGCCGACATTCTTGAAGACCAGACGGAAGAAGATGGTGTTGCCGTCCTTCTCGCCGGTCGTGCTGACGGTGTAGTCGCGGCGCGCGATGGTCTGGAAGACCAGGCATTCGTCGGAATAGGACAGCACGGCAAGGCTGGAGCGCGGACCCGGCTGCGGTTCCATCGCCTGGGTGTGGCTGACGCCCAGGCTCCAGTAATCGGTGAACTGCGACGACGCCCCGAAGCTTGCCTGCTCCACCCGGTTGCGGGTGACCGCGTTGCGCGCGGTGGTCTGGTCGACATAGGTGTAGGAGGTCGACAGCCGCAGAAGCGGCACGCCGGCCGTCGCGTTCAGCGAGTGGCGGCGCGGACGGAAGGTCTCGTGGTCGACGCGGAAGCCGTAATTGACGTCCAGCCAGTCGGCGGGCTGCAGGTCCAGGCGGCCGACATAGTCGGAAACCCGCTCTTCCAGGCCGGAATCGCCGGTGAAGCCGACATTGCTGTCGGTCAGGCGGATGCTCTGGCCCAGGAACAGGCTGGCCGACCCCTGGCTATTGCCGTAGATCGCCGTGCGCAGGCCGTAGGTGAAGCGCATGCCGTCGTCCAGCCGGTCGATGCCGGTGAAGCGATTGGGCTGCAGCAGGTTCACGTCGTCGAACTCGACGTCCAGGCTGTCTTCATTCGGGAAGACGCGGCCGTTCGGCAGCTTCGGCGCGAAGGTCAGCTGGCCGATCGGCTCGACCAATTGGGACGAGCTTTCGCCATAGCGGACGAACGGATAGCGGACGGTGGCCTGCCCCTGCGGGAAGAAGCGGAAGCGGCTGATGTTGTCGTTACCGCGAGTCGTCGGATCCGCAGTGTTGAACTGCTGCGCGGTATAGCCGGCGACCAGCACGCTGCCCGACAGGGTGGTGACGAAGCCGGCGTTGGAGACGATGTTGCGCTCCCACCCCGGCTGCGCCATGAAGCGCTGCGTGTCCGGGCCGGCATTCTTGAAGCGCGACACCGCCAGCAGGCTGGTATCGAACGACCAGCGGCCGCCCAGCAGGCTGCCCGGCTCGCCCAGCGCGTTGTACTGTGCATAGGGCAGAGCGACCGGCTCGGGAACGGAGTTCCCGTACCGCATGTCCTGGAAGCTGTAGCCGGTGATCGCCGCATAGTTCCGGCCGCGGAAGCCCTCCACGTAGGCCTTGCTGGTCAGGTAATCTTCGCGGAAATCGTAATAGCGGCGCAGGAAGGTCGGGTCGCTGGCCCGCTTCACATCGAAGCCGGCGCGCCAGGTCTCGTCGATGTCGAACAGGCCGCGCGCCGCGACATAGCCGCGGGTGCGCGTTTCCTTCGGCACGATGGTGGTGTTGGCCACGTCGCCGCGGGTGATCGCGCCTTCCAGTTCCAGCCGCCCGCTCTCAAACCGCTTGCGGTACTGGCCGCCGAGCAGCGGCCCCTGCTGCGAGTAGTAATGCAGGTCGAAGGTGGCGTCCTGGTCCGGCGCGATGTCCCAGTAGTAATGGGTCTTGAGGATCGCGCCGAGATTGGAGTTGTTGCCGAAGGATGGCGTCAGGAAGCCGCTCTTGCGGTCCACCGACGGATCGGGATGCGACAGATAGGGCGTGTAGGCGACGGGGATCCCGAAGATCTCCATCGTGGCGTCCTTGTAGCGGACCTCGTGCTCCTCGTTGTCGTGAACGATGCGCACGGCGCGGATCTGCCACAGCGGCGGACGGGTCGGGTCTTCCTTGCACAGGTCGCAAGGGCTGTAGACGCCGCGGTTGACGCGCGTCAGGCGGCCCTCGCGCCGCTCGCCCTCATTGCCGGCCATGCGGCCGTTGTCGGTCATCAGGACGCGGATGTTCTCGATGAACACGTCCTTCAGATTGTCGGTCAGTTCGGCATAATCGGCGAAGATGATGTCGCCCGACGGCTCCACCAGCCGGATCTTGCCAGTGGCGGTGACGACCTTGGTCTTCTGGTTGTAGGTGATCTTGTCGGCGCGGACGCTGCGCTTGCCCTGCGCAAGCTCCACATTGCCGCTGGCGGTGACGACGCTGTTCACCTCGTCGAAGGTGACCTGATCGGCGGTCAGCAGGACCGGTTCCTGCTTGGACGCGGTACCGGTAGCGTTTCCCTGAGCGGCGTTCCCCTGGGTTGCGCTTCCCTGCACGGCCGCGGCACCCGGCTTCGTTCCCGGAGCCCGAGTCGCGGGCGATTGGGCGTTCGCCGAATCCGGAATGGCCAGATCCACGACGGCAATCCCGCAAGTCACCATAAGCCCGACGATGCCGGAGCGCATGATGAGGGAGGCGGCGGTCGGAGCTTTGGCGCGGGCGCGCCGGGAGACGTGCTTGGGCATGGCTGAACGATTGGGGGAAGCGAAAGCCCAAGTCAACGGTTTCAGAGCCCTTCGGCGGGCAATGTCACCGTGTCGCCATGCGCCCTGTGGCAGCACTGCCGCAGCCGCCGCGGCCCGATGGGCGGCGACGGCTGCGGCACTTCATCCGATATCTCTCAAACGACCCGGAAGTTCTTGAACTGCCAGGGGTCATCCTCGTCGATGTCCTCAGGGAACAGGACATTGCGGTCCTGCAGCGGCGTCCAGTCGCCATAGGCGCCGACCACCTCGCCGAGATAGGGGGTGGCTATGTCCAGCACCCGGCGGAAGTCCACCTCGTCCGGTTCCACGAGGCCCCGATTCGGGTTCTCCAGCGTCCAGACGATGCCGCCCAGAACGGTGGAAGTCACCTGCATCGAGGTCGCGTTGTTGTAGGGCGCCAGCGACCGCGCCGTGTCGATGTCGAGCCGCGAGCCGTACCAGTAGGCGCCCTTGGGATGGCCCATCAGCAGCACGCCCAGCTCGTCCATGCCGCCGGAGATCTCGTGCAGCATCAGCCGCTGTTCGGCCTGCATGTTGTAGTTCTTGCCGACCAGTTCGTGCAGCGACATCACCGCGTCGTCGCAGGGATGATAGGCATAGTGGCAGGTCGGGCGGTAGACGACGGTGTCGCCCTCGCGCACGGTGAAATAGTCGGAGATCGAGATCGACTCGCTGTGGGTGATGAGGAAGCCGTGGAACGGCCCCTCCAGCGGGGTCCAGGTGCGCACGCGGGTGGCCGCGCCCGGCCGCATCAGATAGATGGCGGAGTCGCAGCCGAACTCGTGGCGCCGGCCGTCGGGCGGCAGGCCCTTCTCATGCGTGCCCCAGCCGAGCTCGGCCGGCTGGCAGCCCTCGCCGACGAAGCCGTCGATCGACCAGGTGTTGACGAACTCGCCGATCTGCTTGGGCTGGTTCGACACCTGGGTGTCGCGCTCCGCCACATGGATGGTCTTGATCCCCAACTTCTGCGCCAGCCGTCCCCAGCCGTCGCGGTCGGTGGGGACATCGGTCTCGACGCCGGTATCGGCGGCGATGTTCAGCAGCGCCTGCTTGACGAAATGCGACACCAGACCCGGATTCGCCCCATGGGTGATCAACGCGGTCGGGCCGCCTTCGAAACGGCGGCGCAGCGCCAGCGCCGATTCGCGCAGCGCATAGTTGGAGCGCAGCGACGGCGACAGGTTGGAATCGGTGTAGCCGCCCGCCCACGGTTCGGTGCAGGTGTCGGTGTAGAAGGCGCCGACCCGCTGGCAGAATTCGATCAGCGCGATCGACGACACGTCGACTGACAGATTGACCAGGAAATCGCCCTTGTCGATCAGCGGCTTCAGAACCTGGAAGAAATTGTCGTTGTCCAGCGGGTTGTTGTGGAAGGCGACGCCGTAAAGCTCCGCCTCCTCCCGTCCGCGCTCCTCGGCGGTGACGATGGTGATTCGGTCGGCCGTAAGTCCGTCGATGTGACGGAGAAGCAGCGGCAAGACACCCTGGCCGATCGAACCGAATCCAACGATGACCATGCGGCCTGTGAACGTGCAGAGCTTCGTGTCCAGGGCCATGATTTTTTGTCTCCCCGAGGTAGTTTAGGCCAACGACATAGCCCGACGCTCCCGCCCACTTCGGAGAAGAGGAATCGGGATGCGCCGGGCCACTGAATGTTACGGATGTCTTTACGCTTTATCCACGGAAAACCGGCTTCATTTTCAGGCCGCGCAGGAGCGCAGCTCGTAGCCGGGGGTGGCGAGCAGCGGCGCGTCCGACACTTCGACGACCCGCGCCTGATCGAAACCGTTGAAGGCGGTGCGCAGGCAGGAGCCATAGGCGCCGAGCTGCCCCAGCTCGATCCAGTCGCCGGCCTTTACGTCGGCCGGCAGATGGAAGGGGCCGGCCATCTTGTCGGCGCTGTCGCAGGTCGGGCCGTAGAAGCTGAAGGCTTCGCTCTCGGTGTCGGTCATCGCCTCGAACGGGCGGATCAGCCGTGCCGGGAAGCGGAAGCCGGGCACGCCGGCATCCGACAGGGCACCATAGACGCCGTCGTTGATGAACAGCTGGGCTCCACGCCGCTTGACCACCTGCACCACCAGCGAGACGCCGGGGGCGACTAGCGCGCGGCCGGGCTCGCACCACAGGCGGCAGTGCGCCGGCAGGTCGATGGCGGCGATCCCGCGGGCGATGGCGGCCATGAAATCGCCGAGCGGCGGCGGGGTGACGCCCGGATAGGACACCGGGAAGCCGCCGCCGACGTCCAGCACGTCGATGGCGACGCCGCTCTCCGCGATGACGCGGCCGGCCAGCGCAATGGCGCGCTCGTAGGCCGACGGATCGAGCATCTGCGAGCCGACATGAAAGGACAGCCCGACCTTCGGCGCGACGGCGCGCGCGGCGCGCAGCAGGTCCACCGCATCGGCCGTGGCGGCGCCGAACTTGCCCGACAGGTCGTAGACCGCGTTGCCCTTCGGCAGCGCCAGCCGCACGACGAGGCCGAGGTCGGCGGCACCGTCCGTCTCCGCCAGGATCTTGTCCAGCTCTTCCCGGCTGTCGAGCACGAAGTCGCGGACGCCATACTGGTGGTAGGCATTGCGGATGGCCTGACGGCCCTTGACCGGGTGCATGTAATGCAGGACGGCATCCGGGAACATCTGGCGGATCAGGCGGATCTCACCGGGGGAGGCGACGTCGAAATGGCGCACGCCGCCGGCCCACAGGGCGCGCAGAACCGCCGGCTCCGGGTTGCACTTCACGGCATACAGAACGTCGCCGCCACGGCTGACCGCATCGGTCGCACCGGCGAAAGCCGTCAGGAAGCTGCCGGCGGTGTCGGCCAGCACGCCGGGGCGGATGCAGTGCATCGGCTCTTCCGGGCGGTGCAGGGCGACGGCCTGGGTCACGGTCGAGCGGCGGCCGGTGGACAGCGAAACGGCGCTGCTGTCGTTCAGGCCGACGCGGCGGAGCGGGGTGACGGCGGAACGGGAACGCAGGAAACCCATGGCGCACTCCTATCCCCGGACGGCGGCGTGCAGGCCGGCCCGGTGAGCAGACGGCGATTCCCGGCCACGTCACGAACCGGCCAGCACAGGGCTCGGGCGCGGGTGGCGCAGTGGAATCGGCGATTGATCGGATTTTTGGAAAGGGGGGAGACGGAAATAGCCGGTGCGAGCAGCGGCCCCGGGCTGTGAAGCTCCAGGCAACAGCGCGTCGTTTACCGGCTAAAGGGCTACCGTCTCACAGCCCCGCCGTGGGCAGCGTACATACTGACCTCCCTCTCGGGACCGGCCCACTGGAATGGCCGGTTCTGCCAAAAAGGACGCGGTACGTCGTAGCATAACCACAGAGGGCCATAGGCACGTGCGGGTGCGTCGTGTCGATTGATTTACGCTTTTCCGCCCGTGATTCAAGTGAATTTTTTGGGACGGAAATGGGGCGGAGTCAGGCCGCCTCCACAGCTTCCGGTTCGAAAAGCGGGAAACGCGCGGCGATGGTGTCGCCGGTCGGCGTTGCCACCCAGCCGTCGGGCCGGCTGAAGAAGCGGATGGTGGTAAAGCGCGGCCGCGGCCCCATGTCGAACCAGTGCGGCGTGCCGGCAGGAATGCTCAGCAGGTCACCCGCCTCGCACACCACGCGGAAGACGCGGCGGTCAAGATGGATGTAGAAGGCGCCCGTGCCCTCCACGAAGAACCGCGCCTCGTCCTCGTCATGGGTGTGTTCGTACAGGAACTTTGCGCGCAGGGCCTCGACACCGTCGGTCTTGGGAGTGACGCGAACCACGTCCACGGTGCAGAAGCGGCGGCCAACCTTCAGCCGGTCGATGGACGCGGCATAGGCCCGCTGCACGGCGTCGCCATCGGCGGAGGCGGGCAGGGGCGCGTCGGCGGTCCAGCGTTCGTACAGGATGCCGATATGGGCCAGATGGCCGGCCATCAGCGCCAGTTCGGAGGTGCGGAGTTCCGGCCGGCGGGCATCGCTTTCCAGATAGACGGTCAGGTTACTCAACGCGCGCCCTCCTGCCGATCGAACCCCTACAGCCTGAGGCGCGGGAAAGCGCAACGCAATAAGGCGAATCGCTGGCGCGACCGTTCGCCGCGCCGTCAGCGGCTGCGCTGCAGCCCGGCCGTCACACCCACCGCGATCAGGATCAACAGCCCGACGAAGGCGGCGACCCCGGTCCAGCCGAAGCCGTGCCAGAACAGCCCGCCCAGCGTTCCGGCGACCGTGGACCCCAAATAGTAGCAGAACAGATAGATCGACGAGGCCTGCCCGCGCGCCACCGCCGCCCGCCGGCCGATCCAGGCCGACACGATGGAATGGGCGCCGAAGAAGGCGAAGGTGAACAGTGCGATGCCGGGGGCGATGGCGAACAGGCTGTCGATCTCCATCATTGCCAGTCCGGCGACCATCAGCGCCACCGCCGCCGCCAGCGTGCGGTTCGATCCGAATCGCCCCGACCAGCCGCCGAACAGCGGCGAGCTGACCACGCCGAAGCTGTAGACCAGGAAGACCGCACCGACGATGGCCGGCCGCAGCTCGAACGGCGGTTCACTCAGGCGAAAGCCGATATAGTTGAAGACGGTGACGAAGCCGCCCATCAGCAGGAAGCCGAGCGAGAACAGACCGAGCAGCGCCGGGTCGGTCAGCAGCCCGCGCCACGCCCGCACCAGCGCCGGCAGCCCGGCGGCGCGGCGGACGAAATGGCGCGACGGCGGCAGGGCGAGCCAGACGGTGACGGCGGCCGCCACCGCCAGCGCCCCCACCACCCCCACCGCCAGCCTCCAGGTTCCGAGATCGGTGACGACGGCGGTCAGCACCCGGCCGGACATCCCGCCGATGGCGGTTCCGCCGATATAGAGCCCCATGGCGACGCCGGCCGATTTCGGATCGACCTCTTCGGAGACATAGGCCATCGCCACCGCCGGCAGGCCGCTCAAGGCCAACCCCTCCAGTGCGCGCACCGCGAGGAATCCGTGCCAGCCCGGCATCAGCGCGCCGATGATTCCGAGGATGCCGGCGCCGAGCAATGCCGCCACCATCACCGGCTTGCGCCCGATCCCGTCGGAGATGGCGCCCGCCACCAGCAGCGCCACAGCCAGCACGCCGGTGGTCAGCGACAGCGACAGGCTGGATTCGGCCGGCGTCACCCCGAACTCTTGCACGAACTCCGGCAGCAGCGGCTGTACGCAGTAAAGCGTGGCGAAGGTGGAGAAGCCGGCGACGAACAGGATGCGGCTGGCACGGCGATATGCGGGGGTGCCGGCCTGCAGATAGGCGGTTTCCGCATCGGCCTGGGCACCGGTCTCGATCTCGTCGCGCACGCGCTCGGCTCCGTTTTTCTGGCATTGGCGCCGTCCATTGCGGCGCACAATAGACATTGCCCTGTCGTGCCCGTCGGTTCCAACAACAGCCGGGGCGCAGCCGCCATGCCGTTTGCGCAGATCCATATGGACCGTGTGGATGGACGGGCTTGCACTGGACCTTGGCGGGGTCGCGCCGTATAACCAATCCCCCACCCAATTCGTTGATTGTTCGAGCCATGCACGACCTTCGCGCCATCCGTGAGAATCCCGAAGCCTTCGACCGCGGCCTTGGCCGCCGGGGATTGGCGCCGATGTCGTCCTCCGTGCTCGACCTCGACGGCCGCCGTCGCGCCGCGCAGACCCAGATGCAGGAGATGCAGGCCCGCCGGAACGAGGCGGCGAAGGAAATCGGCCTCGCCAAGCGCGAAGGCCGCGATGCCCAGCCGATCCTGGACGAGATGGCGACCCTGAAGGAGCGCCTGCCCCAGGTCGAGGAGGAGGAGCGCGCGCTCGGCGCCGAACTCGACGCGATCCTGGCCGGCCTGCCCAACATCCCGGCCGACGACGTGCCGGACGGGCCGGACGAAACCGCCAACGTCGAGGTCCGCCGCTGGGGCACCCCGCCCGACATCGCCAACCCCAAGCAGCATTACGAGCTGGGCGAAGCGCTGGGCCTGATGGACTTCGAGGCGGCGGCCCGCATGTCCGGCGCCCGCTTCACCGTGCTGAAGGGCGGTCTGGCCCGGCTGGAACGCGCGCTCGCCGACTTCATGCTGGACATCCACACGTCCGAGCATGGCTTCACCGAGATCGCGCCGCCGCTGATGGTCCGCGACAACGCCCTGTTCGGCACCGGCCAGCTGCCGAAATTCGAGGAGGATCTGTTCAAGACCACCTCGACCGACCATTACCTGATCCCGACCAGCGAGGTTCCGCTGACCAATCTGGTCAACGACCAGATCGTGGCGTCTGAGGAGCTGCCGCTGCGCTACACCGCGCTGACCCCCTGCTTCCGCGCCGAAGCCGGCTCGGCCGGGCGTGACACCCGCGGCATGATCCGCCAGCACCAGTTTTGGAAGGTGGAGATGGTCGCCATCACCACGCCGGAACAGTCGGAGGACGAGCACCAGCGCATGACCCGCTGTGCCGAGACGATCCTGGAACGGCTGGGTCTGCCCTACCGCACCATCGTCCTGTGCACCGGCGACATGGGCTTCTCCTCGCGCAAGACCTATGACGTCGAGGTCTGGCTGCCCGGTCAGAACGCCTACCGCGAGATCTCCAGCATCTCCAATTGCGGAGATTTCCAGGCGCGGCGGATGAAAGCCCGTTGCAGGCCGAAGGGCGAGAAGCAAACTCAATTCGTGCACACCCTCAATGGATCGGGTGTGGCGGTCGGGCGCTGCCTGATCGCGGTGCTGGAGAACTACCAGCAGCCCGACGGTTCGATCCTGGTTCCCGAAGCGCTCCGTCCCTACATGCGCGGAGTGGAGAGGATTTCCATCTGATGTTCGACCTGCCGCTCGACCTGTCCCGGACACGCATCCTCGTCACCAACGACGACGGCATCCATGCGCAGGGATTGAAGGTCCTGGAAGCCATCGCGCGCGAACTGTCCGACGACGTCTGGGTCGTCGCGCCGGAGATGGAGCAGTCGGCGGCCAGCCATTCGCTGACCATCAACCGGCCGCTGCGCCTGCGCAAGCTGGACGAACGCCGCTTCACCGTCGACGGAACGCCGACCGATTGCGTGTTGCTGGCGGTCAACCATGTGATGAAGGACGCCCGTCCGACGCTGGTGCTGTCCGGCGTCAACCAGGGCTCCAACATCGGCGAGGACGTAACCTACTCCGGCACCATCGCCGCGGCGATGGAGGCGACGCTGCTGAACGTCCCCGCCATCGCCATGAGCCAGCATTACGAGCCGGGCCAGCCGATCGACTGGTCCGCCGCCGCCGCCCATGGCGCCGACGTGGTGCGCAAGGCGGTGACGGTGGCCTGGCCGAAGAACGTGCTGCTGAACGTCAACTTCCCGGCCCGCCCGGCTGCGGAGGTGACGGGCATCCAGGTGGTGCGGCACGGCAAGCGCAAGATCGGCGACGAGCTGCTGGAGCGTGTGGACCCGCGCGGCAAGCCCTATATCTGGATCGGCACCCTGCGCGGCGAAGCCGACGTGGCGGACGACACCGACATCCATGTCGTGTTCAACGGCGGCATCTCGGTGACGCCGGTCTATCTCGACCTCACCCACACGCCGACGCTGCAGACGTTGAGGCAGGCCTTCGTGTGACATACAACCCGCGCAAGATCCGCTTGCTGATGGCCCTTCGCGGGGCCGGCGTCACCGACACCAGGGTGTTGGCGGCCATCGAGCGGATCCCGCGCGAGCTGTTCGTTCCGGAAGCCTTCCAGGACCGGGCGTGGGAGGACACGGCGCTGCCGATCGATCTTGGCCAGACCATCAGCCAGCCGCTGGTGGTCGGTCTGATGACCCAGGCGCTGGAGCTGCAGCCGCGGCATCTTGTCCTGGAGGTCGGCACCGGCTCCGGCTATCAGGCGGCCGTGCTGTCGCGGCTCTGCCGCCGGGTCTTCACCATCGAGCGGCTAAAACCGCTCCTGTGCGAGGCGGAGGCGCGGTTCAAGGTGCTCGACATCGGCAACATCACCACGCGGCTCGGCGACGGGACGCGGGGTTGGCCGGAGCAGGCGCCCTTCGCCCGTATACTGGTCACAGCCGCCGGTGGGCCAGAGCCGCCAAAAGACTTGACGGATCAACTCGCCGTTGGTGGTGTCTTGCTCATTCCGTTGGGGGCCGATCACCGCGACCAGAGGGTCGTGCGTTTCCGGCGCTCCGAAGCTGGCCTTACCCGGGAGGACCTGTGGCCCGTCCGTTTCGTTCCGCTGCTGTCCGACCCGCCGCAACCGGTCCGTTCCGCATGAAATCCGCCATGCCCAAGCGCCTGCTGTCCGCCATGGTCCTGTCCACCGCCGTCCTGGCGCTTGGCGCCTGCGAGCGGGTGGGCGGGCTCGCCCCCTTCACCACCGTCTCCGATGTGCCGGATTCGGCCGGCGGCGCCATCACGGTGCAGAAGGGCGACAGCGCCTACAGCCTGTCGCGCCGGTACAACGTGCCGCTGCGCGACCTGATCGAGGCGAACAAGCTGGCGGCGCCCTACCGGCTGGAGGTCGGCCAGCGGCTGGTCCTGCCGACCTCGCGCCAGTACATTGTGCAGAAGGGCGACAGCCTTTACAGCATCTCCCGCATGTACAATGTCGACGTCAGCGAGCTGACGCGGCTGAACAACCTGACGCCGCCCTATGGCGTGAAGGTCGGCCAGCCCCTGCGCCTGCCGGGCGCCAGCGACGGCAGCGGCACCATGGTGGCATCCGGTGGGGTGGCATCCGGCGGCGTGGCGAGTGGCGGTGCCATCTCCCTGACGCCGCAGGGGAACGCGCCGGGTGGCTCTACCGCCGGGCATGGCTCGATCCAGTCGGCCGAACTGCCGCCGCCGGGTGCATCCTCCCCGTCGGGCGGCATCTCGGCCACGCCGCTGTCGCCGCCGTCGAAGCCGGGTGCCGTGCCGGAGCAGTCCGCCCAGCAGACGCCGGCCGCACCGGCCGCCCAGGGTGACACGACCTATCAGCCGGGGCAGGCGCCGACCATGCTGCGCCCGCCCGGCAGCAAGCCGGCTCCGACGCCGATCCCGGCCCCGGCCGCAACCACGCCGCCACCGGCTGCCGCTCCCCAGCAGGAGGTGGCCACTGCCGCGCCGCCGCCCAAGCCGGAGCCGAAGGCCGAAGTCGGCGCTCCGCCACCGCGCGGCAGCGCCCGCTTCCTGTGGCCGGTGAAGGGCAAGCTGATCTCCGGCTTCGGGCCGAAGCCCGACGGGCTGCACAATGACGGCCTGAACATCGCGGCGCCAAAGGGCACCGCGGTGGTCGCCGCCGACAACGGCGTGGTCGCCTACGCCGGCAACGAGCTGCGCGGCTTCGGCAACCTGTTGCTGCTGAAGCATTCCGACGGCTGGATCACCGCCTACGCCCATCTCGACAAGATCGAGGTGGAACGCGGCGCGACGGTGAAGCGGGGGCAGGTGATCGCCCGGGTCGGCCAGACCGGCGGCGTGTCTTCGCCCCAGCTGCATTTCGAACTGCGCAAGGGCAGCCAGGCCGTCGACCCGAGCGACCAGATGGACCGCAAGGTCAGCGAAGGGGCTGCCCGAGGCGACCGGCCAGGTCCTGGATGAACTGCCAGGCCACCCGGCCCGACCGGCTTCCGCGCGTGACCGACCATTCCACGGCCTCCGCGCGCAGCCGGTCCGCCGGGATGTCCAGTCCGAAATGGCGGACATAGCCCTCGATCATCGCGAAGTAGGTATCCTGGTCGCAGTTGTGGAAGCCCAGCCACAGCCCGAAGCGGTCGGACAGCGACACCTTCTCCTCCACCGCCTCGGCCGGATTGATGGCGGTCGACCGCTCGTTCTCGATCATGTCGCGCGGCATCAGGTGGCGGCGGTTCGAGGTGGCGTAGAACACCACATTGTCCGGCCGCCCCTCGATGCCGCCGTCCAGCACCGCCTTCAGCGACTTGTAATGGGCGTCGTCATGGTCGAAGGACAGGTCGTCGCAGAACAGGATGAACCGGCGCGCCTCGCCCTTAAGACGGGTCAGCAGGCGGGGCAGGGTGGGGATGTCCTCCCGGTGGATCTCCACCAGCGCCAGCTCGCCCGGCCGTTCCAGGCAGATGGCGGCGTGGGCCGCCTTGACCAGCGAGCTTTTGCCGGTGCCGCGTGCGCCCCACAGCAGGGCGTTGTTGGCCGGCAGCCCGGCGGCGAAGCGGCGGGTGTTGTCCAGCAGGATCTCCCGCTGCCGCTCGATGCCCTGCAGAAGCATGATGTCGACGCGGTTGACCACCGGCACCGGCTCGAGCCGGTCGGGATCGGGATGCCAGACGAAGGCGTCGGCTGCACCGAAGTCCAGCGGCCGGTCGGGCGGCGGGGCCAGACGCTCCAGCGCCTCGGCGATGCGGGTCAGCAGGGGGAAAAGCGACTGATCTGCACCAGCGCCCATGCCTGAGCTATTGACGGATTGCGACATAATTTTCCGGATATTTTTTCAGGATGTTCCATGGAAAGTGGGCGCCCGCGCAGCCATCTTTCCGACGCCTTCGCACGGTAACACAGCAGGGCAAGCACACAAGCTGTGGCCGCCCCGCGGATTGTGGCGCATCACCATTGCATCCCAGTCATGGGCGGCTATAGTCGCGGCGTCCCGGCGGAACGCCGATTGGGTGCCGAGACCAAACCTGTAAGGAGCTTCCAGATGTTCGTTTCGACGGCTTATGCACAGACGGCGGCCCCGGCTGGCGGCGGCGGTGACATGCTCGTCCAGTTTCTGCCGCTGATCCTGATCTTCGTCGTCTTCTACTTCCTGCTGATCCGTCCGCAGCAGAAGAAGATGAAGGAGCATAAGACCATGCTGTCGGCCATCCGCCGCGGCGACCGCGTCGTGACCGGCGGCGGCATCATCGGCATCGTGACCAAGGTCGGCACCGACGACGAGATCACCGTCGAGATCGCGGAGAACGTGCGCGTGCGCTGCCTGCGCTCCACCGTGAACCTCGTGCTCGCCAAGACCGAACCGGCCGGCAAGTCCGGCGGCGACGCCACCCCGGCCACCGAGGGCGAGGCCAAGCCGGCCGACACCACCGCCGCCGGCGGGATCGGCAAGCTGTTCGGCCGCAAGTAAGCCGCAGCCGGGCCCCTCTTCCGCGGGTCGGCCCGAAGGCGCTTCCCGTCCGGCCCGGCCGTCGTCCGCCCGCAAGCGGCGGACCGGTCGCCCGGACCGGGTGTCTGATCGGATTCGAGTGACGCATGCTCTATTTTTCGCGCTGGAAGATTTACCTGATCCTGGCGACCTGCATCGCCGGCTTCATCCTGATGCTGCCCAACTTCCTGGGCCGCGACACGCTGGCGGCGCTGCCGTCCTGGTATGCCAACACCCGGGTGTCGTTGGGTCTCGACCTGCGCGGCGGATCGCATCTGTTGCTTGAAGTCGATATGGCCACCGTCATCCGCGACCGTGTGGAAGGTCTGGTCGATGGCGCCCGGCAGCAGCTGCGCACCGCCAATATCGGCTACACCGCGCTGAACGCCGGCGAGCGCGCCGTGACCGTCCAGCTGCGCGACCCGGCCCAGGCCGACGAGGCGGTGAAGGCCCTGCGCCAGCTCTCCAGCCCGGTGGGCCGCACGGCGCTTGGCGGTGGGCAGCCGGACCTCGACGTGACCGTCAACGGCAGCACGGTGACCGTGGCGCTGAGCGAGGTCGCGCTGCGCGACCGCGCCACCCAGGCCATCGAACAGTCGATCGAGATCGTCCGCCGCCGCATCGACGAGACCGGCGTGAACGAGCCGACGATCGCCCGCCAGGGCAACGACCGCATCCTGGTCCAGCTGCCCGGCGTGGAAGACCCCGACCGCATCAAGCGGCTGCTCGGCACCACCGCCAAGATGACCTTCCGGCTGGTCGACGTGAACGCCGATCCCAACACCGGCCGCGCCCCTCCGGGGTCGGAGATCCTGCCGTCGGCCGAAGGCGACCGCTACCAGTCCAAATACGTCATCCGCAAGAAGGTCGAGGTCGACGGCGCCACGCTGCAGAACGCGTCGGCCGGCACCAACCCGCAGACCGGCGAATGGGTGGTGAATTTCGAATTCAACACGGCGGGCGCCAACCGCTTCGCCGAAGTGACCAAGCAGAATGTCGGCCGGCCCTTCGCCATCGTGCTCGACAACAAGGTCATCAGCGCCCCCGTCATCCGCGAGCCGATCACCGGCGGCCGCGGCCAGATCAGCGGCAACTTCACCGCCGCCAACGCCAACGACCTCGCCGTCCTGCTGCGCGCCGGCGCCCTGCCGGCCCCGCTGAAGGTGATCGAGGAGCGGACCGTCGGTCCCGACCTGGGCGCCGATTCGATCCGCGCCGGCCTGACCGCCGTCGTCGTCGGCTTCCTGATGGTCTGCGTCTACATGATCGCCTGCTACGGGCTGTTCGGCGCCTTCGCCTGCTTCGCCCTGCTGGTCAACATCGTGCTGACCATCGCGGCGCTGTCGCTGCTGCACGCCACGCTGACGCTGCCGGGCATCGCCGGCATCCTGCTGACGCTGGGTCTGGCGGTCGACGCCAACATCCTGATCAACGAGCGTATCCGCGAAGAGACGAAGAAGGGCCGCGGGGTCTTCGCCTCGATGGAGGCCGGCTTCAGCCGCGCCTACAGCACGATCGTCGACTCCAACCTGACGACGGCCATCAAGATGGCGCTGCTGTTCGTCTTCGGCACCGGCACCATCAAGGGCTTCGCCGTCACCATCACCTTCGGCATCCTCATCTCCATGTTCACCGCCACGGTGCTCGTGCGCCTGATGATGGTGACCTGGCTGCGCCGGACGCGTCCGGCCGCGTTGCCGGTCTGAGAGGTCTTACGATGTTCCATCTCCGCCTCGTCCCCGACAACACCAAGATCCCGTTCATGAACGGCCGCATCGCCGGCCTCGTCGTGTCGGCGATCCTGTCCATCGCGTCCATCATCCTGTTCTTCCACCCCGGCCTGAATTACGGCATCGACTTCCGTGGCGGCATCGTCATCGAAGCCCGCACGCCCCAGGCCGCCGACTTCGCCTCGCTGCGCCACACCCTGTCCGGCCTCGGCATGGGGCAGGTGGCGTTGCAGGAGTTCGGATCGACGCAGGACGTGCTGATCCGCCTGGAACGCCAGCCCGGCGACGATGCCGCCCAGCAGGTGGCCGCCGACAAGGTGCGCAACACGCTGGCGCAGGCGATCCCCGGCACCCAGGTCCGCCGCGTCGAAGCGGTCGGCGCCTCGGTCAGCGGCGAGTTGTTCGCCAACGGCATGCTGGCGCTGGGCCTCGCCATGTTGGCGATGCTGGTCTACATCTGGTTCCGCTTCGAATGGCAGTTCGGCTTCGGCGCGGTGGTGACCCTGATTCTCGACATCACCAAGATCGTCGGCTTCTATGCGATCACCGACATCCAGTTCAACCTGACGGCCGTGGCGGCGATCCTGACCGTCATGGGCTATTCGGTGAACGACAAGGTCGTGGTCTATGACCGCATGCGCGAGAACCTGCGCATCTACAAGAAGATGCCGCTGCGCGACCTGATCGACATGTCGATCAACGAGACGCTGAACCGCACCGTCGGCACCTCCGTCTGCACCCTGCTGTCGATCATTCCGCTGGCGCTGTTCGGCGGCGAGGCACTGCAGGACTTCGGCATCGTGCTGATCTTCGGCGTTATCCTTGCGACCAGCTCGTCGGTGTTCATCGCCGCCCCCATCTTGCTGTTCCTTGGCGAGAACCGCCTGCGGCGCGGTGCTCCGGATGCCGCCTCGGCGGGCAACACCCCGGCAACCACGCCGTAACGCCGGACGTTTGGGGAAGGAGAGGGCAGCATGGCCGACATCATGCCGATGATTCCGTCTGACCGTCAGGTCATCGACGGCTATGGTCCGGGGCAGTTCTGCATTTCCGGCCAGTGGCGTGTCGGCGCGGTGATCGTCCTGCCCGACCGCACCCTGGCATGGGAGGCATCCGACGCCGCCTCCCTGTCGGTGGGCCACTTCACCCCGGTGCTGGAGGCCGAGCCGAAGGTGGAAATCCTTCTGCTCGGCACCGGCCCCACCATGCGGATGATCCCGAAGGACCTGCGCCTCGGTCTGCGCGAACAGGGCGTGGTGGTGGAGCTGATGGACAGCCGGGCGGTCTGCCGCACCTACAACGTCCTGCTGGCCGAAGGCCGGCGGGTCGCGGCGGCGATGCTGCCGGTTTAACAGCCATTGAAGCTGTGGCGATCGGGCACTAAGGTAAGGATGTTCCTTACCGCGGTGCCTCATGATCACCAGCAAGCTGACCAGCAAGGCCCAGACGACGATTCCGCAGCCGGTACGGGCTGCGTTGGGTCTGCACGAGGGCGACGAGATCGCCTATCGTATCGAAGACGGCCGCGTCATCCTGACCCGAGCCGCTCCGGCGGCCGCCGACGACCCGTTCCGCTGCTTCACGGAATGGGACAGCGAAGCAGATCGGCAGGCCTATGCCGACCTTTGAAACCTGGAACGTCGTCAAGGTCCCGTTCCCTTACGCCGACCGTCCGGTTCGCCAGCGGCGACCGGCGTTGGTCGTGGCTTGCGGTGAGCTGGAGACAAATCACAACCTGCTATGGGTTCTGATGATCACCAGTGCCGAAAACCGGGGCTGGCCGTCGGATGTGCCTGTCGGCGACCTTGAAGCGGCAGGACTTCCAGCCCCCTCGGTCGTGCGCACCGCCAAGGTCGCGGTGATCGACTCCCGCGATGCGGAACTGCTCGGCTCGCTTGCGGCGGGTGATCGCGGGGCCGTCAGCCGGCAGGTAGGCCACCATCTTACGGGGATGCTGAGAGCGGGCGGGGACGCTTAACCTTGGAAACGACAAAGGCGCCCTTTCGGGCGCCTTTGCGTTTTCAACTCTCGACGGGAAAGTTACGCGGCCAGCTGCTCGGCGGCGAAGTCCCAGTTGGCGAGGTTGTCGATGACCGCCTTCACGAAATCGGCGCGGCGGTTCTGGAAATCGACGTAATAGGCATGCTCCCACACGTCGATGGTGAACAGCGGCTTCTGGCCGTGCGCCAGCGGGGTGTCGGCGTTGCCGGTCTTGCCGACCTTCAGCTTGCCGCCGTCCAGGTACAGCCAGGCCCAGCCCGAGCCGAACTGGGTCAGGGCGGCCTGGGTCAGCTCTTCCTTGAACTTCTCGACGCTGCCGAAGTCGGCAACGATGCGCTGCTCCAGGGCCGCCGGCATCTTGCCGCCGTCCTTCTTCAGGCACTGCCAGAAGAAGGTGTGGTTCCACACCTGGGCGGCGTTGTTGAAGATGCCGACCTTGGACGCATCGCCGGCGGAAGCCTTGATGACCTCCTCCAGGCTGGCGTTGGCCAGCGGGGTGTCCTTGGTCAGGTTGTTCAGGTTGGTGACGTAGGTCTGGTGGTGCTTGTCATGGTGCAGGTGCAGGGTCTCCGACGAGATGTACGGAGCCAGAGCGTCGTACGCATACGGAAGCGGCGGAAGTTCGAACGCCATTTGATTTACCCTCTCTTCTTTGATTGTCCTTCCGGGCCGGGCCTTGCGAGCACGGCACCTCCGTCCGTCCAAATAGGCCGATGACGGAAGCTTGTGAAGGCCGGAAACGGTCCCGACCGTCGTATAGGGTTATTTCCATTCGATAAAGTGGCATCGGCAGCCCGGTTTCCCGAGCGCACGGCAGCCTCCAACGTGGCAGGAAGCCCCGTTTCCGTCCAGTCGCCGGCCAGCGTCAGGTTGCTCCAGCGGGTGCGGGCGCCCGGACGGCGGGCGACCGATTCGGGGGACTGGTCCGGCGTCGCCCGCCGCTCTTTCACCACGCGGAAGGGCGGAATCGCGTCACCGAGTCGCAGGTGCGGGGCGATCTCCGCCCAAAGCCGGGCGGCGATCTCCTCGGCCGGCAGGTCGGCCAGCGCGTCGGCATCGCTGACGGTGACCGACAGCAGGTCGTCGCGCGCGAACAGCCATTCCGCGGTGCCGCCGACCAGCCCGACGAAGGGGAGGCCGCCCGGCAGCCGCACCGGCCCGTCCAGCCGGACATGCAGGTTGACGATGGCCGGCCCCGGCGGCGGCACGGTCAGCCCCGGCACCAGCCGCTCCGCCACCCAGGCCGGCGCGGCGAGAACCACGCTGTCGAGCGGACCGAGTGTCACGGCACTGCCGCCGGCGGAAATGCCGGTCACACGGTCCTCCTCGAAAGTCAGCCCCTCCACCCGCGCGCCCAGATGCAGCGCCGCACCGGCGGCCCGCAGCCGCGCCAGCGCCGGATCGACGAAGGCGGCGGACAGGCCCCGCAGTGCCAACACGGGCCGGCAGGCCGCCTCGCCACGCAGCAGCGTCTCGCGCAGCACGGCGCCGAACAGACGGGCGGAGACACGCTCCACCGGCCCATTGAGCGCGGAGACCGCCAGCGGTCGCCACAGCGGCTCGAACAACGCACCCTCGGGCGACAGGCGATCAGCGACGGAATGATTCAGGCTGGCAGTCAGGCAGCGTAGCGCGGCCAGATAGTCTCGCGGCCGGCTGCCCGGCACCCGGCGGGCCGGGTCGAATAGCCACAGTCCGCCGAGGCGAAGCGTCCAACTGGCGCCATCGCGCAGGTCGAGAAAAGGAAAGGCTGCCGGCCGCAACTCCTCCAGTGCATCGCTACCGCCGGTCCGCTTCGCATAGTTGAGAAGCTCCCGATTGCCGCTGAGCACCATATGGCTGCCATTGTCGATCGACCGGCCGAGAGTGGCGTCATGGAAGCTGCGGCAACGCCCGCCGGCCTGCGGAGCCTGCTCATAGAGCGCGACACGCCGACCGGCTTCCACCAGCCGGACGGCGGCGGCCAGCCCGGCCAGCCCGGCTCCGATCACATGGACGATGCCAGCCTCGCTCATCAGGCCGCCGGGGGAAAGCCGAGCATGCAGCGCACCGCCACCCAGGCGCTTTCGCGCCGGCCGACCCGGACACGCGCGTTCAGGTCGCGCCAGCCGGCGGCACGCAGGCGTCTCAGCAGCCGATGATACAGCACCATCATGGCGGTGGCCGCCCACAGCGATCCGCGCGCATGGCCGGCGATGGCGGACCGCGCCTCGGCGAAGCGGGCCTCGGCCAGTTCGGCCAGCGCCTCGCAGGCGCGGGGCAGGGCGGGATGGGTCAGGACCTCGTCCGGGCGGTCGCTGTCGATGCCGGCGGCCAGCAGAAGTTCCCGCGGCAGGTAGAGCCGGTCCAGTTCGGCATCCTCGGCCAGATCACGAAGGATGTTGGTCAGTTGCAAGGCCTCGCCCAATGCCAGGGCGAAGCGCTCCGTGGCCGGATCGGCGCGGTCGAACACACGGATGGCCAGCATACCCACGGCACCGGCGACCCTCCGGCAATAGAGCCGCAGCGTATCGAGGTCGGGCGCCCGCATGCCGCCGGAACCGGGAACCTCGCCAGCGACATCCATCGCCATGCCGTCGATCAGCGCCTCCAGCTCCGCCCGTGGCAGGCCGTAGCGCTCGATCGCGCCCTTCAGCGCCGCGGTCAGCGGGCCGCCGGGAGCCCCGCCGACATAGAGATCGCGGATGTCGCACCGCCAGACGTCCAACGCCGCCCGCTTGGCGGCCGGCTCGCCCGGTTCATCGGCGATGTCGTCGATGCGGCGGCAGAAGGCATAGATCGCGAACATCGCCGCCCGCTTGGAAGCGGGCAGCAGACGCATCGGCCAGTAGAAGGTGCTGCCCGACTTCGCGGTGACGCTGGTCGCCGTATCGGGTGACTTGTCGTCCGGCAACGTCGTGGATACCGGTTCCAGCGGGGCCGTCTCCAGCGGCGGAGGGGTCATCTGTAGCATCCTGGGCATTGCCCGTCCTGACGTGCCTTTTGGCGCACGTCGCGACGTGTGGCCCCGGAGTTTATGCGGCGGAGAAGCTACGCGCCAGCCCCCGCGCCACGGCGGCCAGCTTGTGATGGGCGCCCAGCGTCACCCGCGCCTTCATCGGGTCGCGCGCCTTCAGCCGCCGCGACAGCGATTCGGCGAGGCTGAGGATCACCGCCGCCTCCATCCGCAGGCCGCGGTGCTGGATCAGGCCGGGCAGGGCGGCGGCACGCTCCAGCAGCCGGTCGGTATGCTCCAGCGCCTGATCGAAGATGGCGCGCAGGCGGGCGTCGCTCTCGACTTCCACCAGACGTTCGACGCTGATCCCAGCCTCGTCGAACCAGCCGAGCGGGATGTAGCAGCGGCCGAGCTGGGTCCAGTCCTCCCGCGCGTCCTGCAGATGGTTCAGCACCTGCAGGGCGGAGCACAGAGCGTCCGATGCCGGCCCGGCTGCCACGCCCTCGCCATGCAGGTCCAACAGGTAGCGGCCGACCGGGTTGGCGGAAAAGCGGCAGTAGAGAAGCAGGTCGCTCCAGCTGTGGCAGCGGGCACCGACGGAGTCGCGGCGGAAGGCACGCAGAATCTGGCGGGCATGGCGGTCGCTGACGCCGGTCTTCTGCAGGCTCTCGCGCAGCTCAGTCGCCGGCTTCAGATAAGCGTGCTTGGCTTGGCCGGAGGTCAGCGCCCGTTCCAGCGCCTCCAGATAGGCCAGCTTGGTCTCCGGTTCGAGATCCGGATCGTCGGCGATGTCGTCGGCCAGACGCACGAAGCGGTAGAAGGCGATCACATGGGGACGCAGGTGCTTCGGAATCAGGCGGGAGGCGACCGGGAAATTCTCACCCGTCTCGTCCTTGCGGGCGACCGGGCCGGTCTTGCGGGGCTTCGTCGGGGCGATGTTGAAATCCGTCATGGGATCCCTGCCTGCTGCGCGTCGGGGCTGGCGGTGCGACCGTGTGTGCTTCATATAGGCGTAGCAACTGGCTTTGGCCCGTCCTTCCATCGCTCCTCCCCTCTTTTTCCAATCGAGCATCACATGGTGAAGGCTGCGACCGACCTGTCCTATTGCGGACGGGAGGTTCGGAAATATGACAACGACCACTTTCTGGCAGGTCTGTTTACCCCCGCCGACAGGCGTGAGGCGACTTTTGCGCTCTACGCCTTCAACCTGGAGATCGCGAAGACGCGGGAGGTGGTCAGCGAACCGATCCTGGGCCAGATGCGGCTGCAATTCTGGCGCGACGGCATCGAAGCCGTCTATGAGGATGGACCCGTACCGCGCCACGAGGTGATGGAGCCGCTGGCCCAGGCCGCACGCGGACTGGGGCTGAGCCGTGCCCAGTTCGACCGGCTGATCGACGCGCGCGAAGCCGATCTGGACGACACGCCACCGGCCGACCTGACCTGTCTCGTCAACTATGCCGAGGTGACCGGGGCGCCGCTGGTCCAACTGGCATTGGAGATTCTTGGCGTACGGGATGCGGCGGCGATGACGGCCGGGCGCCATGTCGGCATCGCCTATGCCCTCTCGGGCATTCTGCGCGCGGTTCCCTTCCTCGCCCGCCAGCACCGGCAGCGTCTGCCGGACGACCTGATGCAGCGGCATGGCGCCAGCAGCGAAGACCTGTTCGCCATCCGCTCGACGCCGCAGTTGCGGCCGGTGGTGCAGGAGATCGCCGAGGTCGCCCGCAAGCATCTGGCCGAGGCGCGCGCCCTGCGCCACGAGGTGCCCAAGGCCGCGGTTCCGGCGCTGCTGCCGGCGACGCTGGCCGACCTGCATCTGGGCGTGATCGCACGGGAGGGCCACGACGTGTTCGCCCCGCGCGTGATGCTGGCCAACCCGTTCCGTCAGCTTCGGCTGGGCTGGGCGGCGATGCGCGGGCGCTACTGACGCCCGCGCTTGCGATTGCCGGTCAGTCCTTCAACCAGCCGTCAAGGTCGGCCAGCGCCCGGCGGGTGTAGGCCAGCTTGCGGTCGCGCCCCCGGATCTTGTCGTCCACCGGCGGGAACAGGCCGAAATTGACGTTCATCGGCTGGTAGGTCTCCGCCTCCGCCCCGCCGGTGATGTGGCCGAGGATGGCACCGAGCGCCGTGGTCACCGGCGGCGTGCTGATCTCCTGGCCCAGACGCTCCGCGGCAGCGAAGCGGCCGGCGAGCAGGCCGACCGCCGCACTCTCGACATAGCCTTCGCAGCCGGTGACCTGCCCAGCGAAGCGCAGGCGGGGCAGCGACTTCAGCCGCAGGGCGCCGTCGAGGATGCGCGGGCTGTTCAGGAAGGTGTTGCGGTGCATGCCGCCTAGCCGCGCGAACTCGGCATTCTCCAGGCCGGGGATCATGCGGAAGATGCGCGCCTGCTCGGCATGGCGCAGCTTGGTCTGGAAGCCGACGAGGTTGTACAGCGTGCCCAGCGCATTGTCCTGGCGCAGCTGCACCACCGCGTAGGGGCGGCGCTCCGGCTTGTGCGGGTTGGTCAGCCCGACCGGCTTCATCGGGCCGTAGCGCAGGGTGTCGACTCCGCGCTCCGCCATCACCTCGATCGGCAGGCAGCCTTCGAAGTAGGGGGTGTTCTTCTCCCACTCCTTGAAGTCCAGCTTCTCGCCCTCGATCAGGGCGGCGATGAAGGCGCGGTAATCGTCCTTCTCGAAGGCGCAGTTGATGTAGTCCTTGCCGGTGCCGCCGGGGCCGGGCTTATCGTAGCGCGACTGGAACCACGCCTTCGACAGGTCGATGCTCTCCAGATAGACGATGGGGGCGATCGCGTCGAAGAAGGCCAGCGATTCCTCGCCGGTCTGGGCGCGCACCGCCTCGGCCAGGGCCGGGGAGGTGAGGGGGCCGGTGGCGACGATAACGCTGTCCCACTCCTCCGGCGGCAGGCCGGCGACCTCCTCGCGCTGGATGGTGATGAGGGGATGGGTCGAGACGGCTTCCGTCACCGCGTCGGCGAAACCGTCGCGGTCCATGGCAAGCGCGCCGCCGGCCGGCACCTTGTGCGCATCGGCGCAGCGCAGGATCAGCGAGCCGCAGCGCCGCATCTCCTCATGCAGCAGCCCCACCGCGTTGTATTCGGCATCGTCCGACCGGAAGGAGTTGGAGCAGACCAGCTCCGCCAACTTGTCGGTGTCGTGGGCCTCGGTCTTGCGGACCGGCCGCATCTCGTGCAGCACGACGGGCACGCCGCGGGAGGCGAGCTGCCACGCGGCTTCCGAGCCGGCGAGACCGCCGCCGATGACATGGACGGGGCGAAGGGTGTCGGTCATAGAAGCAATGTTCCAAACAAAGACTGTGGGTGATTTGTCCGCAATCTAGGCGGTTCCCCTTCAAAACGACAGCCCCCAAACGGCGGCGTCCGAATACAAGTCAGCCGGCCTCCGCTGGGAAGGCCGGCTGCAAGTCGATCAGGAGTCAGTCAGAACATCGAACTGCTTACCTCGAGCCAGGGTCGTCAACCGAAGCGACGGCTCACTCGCTCTTCGTCGTCGTGCTGCGCTCGACGGTGGTGGAGCCGGTGGGCGGCGGCGGCACGGCCGTCGAACCATAGCCGGGGGTGCTGGTCGTCGTGGTCGTCGTGCTGGTGGTGGATTTGTCGGACCCGCAGGCCGCCAGCAGCAGGGCCGCACCCAGGGCGGCCCCCAAACCGGTTAGAAGCGTCTTGCTCATGCCTCTCGTCTCCCATGCAGTGCGAACTCTGCAGGGGAGAACGTGGCGCAGCTTGTGTTTGTTCACGCTCTCTTTCGGGTTGCCGATTTCCGCACCACCGGCTTCGCCTTCAGGTAGGGGGCGAGGTAGCGTCCGGTATAGCTGCGCTCCACCTTCGCGACATCCTCCGGCGTGCCTTCGGCGACAATCTCGCCGCCGCCGGTGCCGCCCTCCGGCCCCAGATCGATGATCCAGTCGGCGGTCTTGATGACCTCCAGATTGTGTTCGATCACCAGCACCGTGTTGCCCTGGTCGACCAGCGCGTGCAGCACCTCCATCAGCTTTTCGACGTCGGCGAAATGCAGGCCGGTGGTCGGTTCGTCGAGGATGTACAGCGTGCGGCCGGTGGCGCGGCGGCTCAGCTCCTTGGACAGCTTGACGCGCTGTGCCTCGCCGCCCGAGAGCGTCGTCGCCGCCTGCCCGATGTGGATGTAGCCGAGGCCGACCCGCTCAAGCGTATCCATCTTGTCGCGGATGCCGGGGACGGCCTTGAAGAACTCCTTGCCCTCCTCGACCGTCATGTCCAGCACGTCGGCGATGGTCTTGTCGCGGTAGGTGACTTCCAGCGTCTCGCGGTTGTAGCGCTTGCCGTGACAGACGTCGCAGGTGACGTAGACGTCGGGCAGGAAGTGCATCTCGATCTTGATGACGCCGTCGCCCTGGCAGGCTTCGCAACGCCCGCCCTTGACGTTGAAGGAGAAGCGGCCTGGGCCGTAGCCGCGCGCCTTCGATTCCGGCAGGCCGGCGAACCAGTCGCGGATCGGCGTGAAGGCGCCGGTGTAGGTCGCGGGGTTGGAACGCGGGGTGCGGCCGATCGGCGACTGGTCGATGTCGATGACCTTGTCCAGATGCTCCAGGCCCAGCACGGCGTCATGGTCCGCCGGATGCTCGCGGGCGCCCATCAGCTTGCGCGCCACCGCCTTGTACAGCGTCTCGATGATCAGCGTCGACTTGCCGCCGCCCGACACGCCGGTCACGCAGGTGAAGGTGCCGAGCGGAATCTTGGTCGAGACGTTCTGCAGGTTGTTGGCGCGCGCACCCTGCACCTCGAGGAACTGGCCGGGATGGCCGGGCCGCCGCGTGTCGGGCACGGGCACGAAGCGGGTGCCGTTCAGATATTGGGCGGTGATGCTGTCGGGGTTCTTCTGAACCTCCTCCGGCCGGCCCTGGGCGATGACGGTCCCGCCATGCTGGCCGGCGCCGGGACCCATGTCGACCAGATAGTCGGCGCTGCGGATCGCGTCCTCGTCATGCTCGACGACGATAACGGTGTTGCCGATGTCGCGCAGGCGCTTCAGCGTCTCCAGCAGCCGGTCGTTGTCGCGCTGGTGCAGGCCGATGGACGGCTCGTCCAGCACATACAGCACGCCGGTCAGGCCGGAGCCGATCTGCGACGCCAGCCGGATCCGCTGGCTCTCGCCGCCCGAAAGCGTCCCCGACCCGCGGCTGAGCGTCAGATACTCAAGCCCGACGGCGTTGAGGAATCCCAGCCGCTCGTTGATCTCCTTGAGGATGCGGTAGGCGATCTCGCGGTCCTTCGGGCGCAGATGCTCGTTCAACTCGCTGAACCACGCTCCGGCACCGGCGATGGACAGTTCCGCCGCCTCCGAGATGTTGCGGCCACGGATCTTGACCGCCAGCGCCTCCGGCTTCAGCCGCGCGCCCTTGCAGACCTCGCAGGGCTGGGAGGACTGGTATTTCGACAGCTCGTCGCGCGTCCAGGCGCTGTCGGTCTCGCGGTAGCGCCGTTCCAGATTGTTGACGATGCCTTCGAACGGCTTGTTGGTCTGGTAGCGCCGCAGCCCGTCGTCATAGGTCATGGTGATGGCCGACCCGCCGGAGCCGAACAGGATGGTCTGGCGGACTTTTTCCGGCAAATCCTGCCAGGGCGTGGTCATCGACGCGCCGAAATGCTCGCAGATGCTGTCCAGTGTCTGGTCGTAATATTTGGAGGTCGATCCGGCCCACGGCGCGATGGCGCCCTTGGCGAGCGTCAACCGCTCGTCCGGCACCACCAGCATCGGGTCGAAATAGATCTTGCTGCCCAAGCCATCGCAGGCCGGGCAGGCGCCGAACGGGTTGTTGAAGGAGAACAGCCGCGGCTCGATCTCCGGAATGGTGAAGCCGCTGACCGGGCAGGCGAATTTCTGCGAGAAGACGGTCTGCTCGTTGGTCTCGGCATTCTCGACCCAGACGATGCCGTCGGCCAGCCCCAGAGCGGTCTCCAGCGAATCGGCCAGACGGTTGCCCAGCCCTTCGCGCACCACGATGCGGTCGACCACCACCTCGATGTCGTGCTTCAGCTTCTTGTTGAGCGCCGGCACCTCGTCGATCTCGTACATGGTGCCGTCGACCCGCACGCGCTGGAAGCCGCGCTTGCGCAGGTCCTGGATTTCCTTCTTGTACTCGCCCTTGCGGCCGCGGACGAAGGGCGCCAGCAGCAGCAGGCGCGTGCCCTCCGGCATCGCCATGATCCGGTCGACCATCTGGCTGACCGTCTGGCTTTCGATCGGCAGGCCGGTGGCCGGCGAATAGGGGATGCCGACGCGCGCCCACAAGAGGCGCATATAGTCATAGATCTCCGTCACCGTGCCGACGGTGGAGCGCGGATTCTTCGACGTCGTCTTCTGCTCGATGGAGATGGCCGGCGACAGCCCCTCGATCGAATCGACGTCCGGCTTCTGCATCAGCTCCAGGAACTGGCGCGCGTAGGCCGACAGGCTCTCCACATAGCGCCGCTGCCCTTCGGCATAGATGGTGTCGAAGGCGAGCGACGACTTGCCCGATCCCGACAGGCCGGTGATGACGATCAGCTCGTCGCGCGGCAGATCCACATCGACGTTCTTCAGGTTGTGTTCCCGCGCGCCGCGGACGCTGATGTACTTGTTCATGGAGTGTTCTTTTACCCGAAGCCCATCCGGATGGAAAGCGGCAAGGCGCCGCGACGCATGACGAAAAACGGCCGGCCGAAAAGCAGAGCCCCTATGGCCGGCCGGCTGACGATATATGCGCCGGCCGCGCCATTGCCACCGGCGCCCGGCGCGGGTCCGTCATGACCAGAAGGGCGGCACCGCACGGAAACGCTTCCACAGATCCGGCAGAGCCTTGCGCCGCTTGTCGGACTGGCGGTCCATCCAGGCGGCGACGGCGGCGATCGTCTTCTGATCCGGCCCCTTCAACGAGCCCAGCATGCGGGCGCCGGTGACGGCGTCCTGGTCGGCGTCCAGCGCCGCCTGCAACGGCTCCAGCGCCGCGAAGAAGGGCAGGGTGGCGGCCTCCGGATAGAGCCCGCGAAAGAAGTCGGCGGTGTAGCGCAGTGTGCGCAGCCGCCGGCGCAGCTTGTCGCGCGCCTTGGCATCCTCCGGCGGCTTCGCCGTCTTGCCGAGCTTTGCCATCCGCGCCGACAGCCAGCTGCCGGCGAGCGTCGTGACCGGAGCCGACAGTGCGGCCCGGCGGTCGCCGTCGGCCTCCGACATCCAGCGGCCATGCTCCAGCCACGCGGCGAGCGCCAGCACCATGGTCGTGCAGCCCGGCGCCAGGATCGCCGCCACCGCCTCCCGCGCCGGCCCGGCGCCGGCGGTCCGGGCGAGCGAGGCCAACCGCTCCAAAGCCGTGGGGTCGATGCCCGCCGCCGTCTTCGGATTGGCGATAAGCGGATCGATGACGCCGGACATCAGCACGTCCCACCCGCGCGCCGGCCCCAGCCGCTTGGCGAGCGCGCGGCTTTCCTCCACCAGCCGGTCGGCCTCGGGCGAGGCGACCAGAGGCGCGAAGAAGCGGTGGGCGATGCGCAGCCGCCGCAGCGCGACGCGCATGCGGTGCAGCCCCTCCACATCGCCGCCCGCAAGCGCGCAGGATTCGTTGGCGAGGAACTGGCGCAACGCCTGCCGCAGGATGTGCCGGTAGGCCTCCGCCACCGTGGTCAGCGGCGACAGGCCGAGCGGTTCGGCCTCCACCGGCCCCGGCGCCTTGCCGGTGACCAGCCGCAGCCCGGCTTCCGCCTTGCTTTCGGTGCCGATGCGCATGGGGATGGCGGCTTGCAGGGTCAGCGCCAGATCGAACAGGCTGGCGACCTTGCCGGCCTTCAGCTCCAGTTCCACCTCGCCGACCGGCAGAGAGTTGCCGCCGGCATAAACGGCGCCGTCATCCACCGCCAGTTCGACCGCCGTCAGCGTATCGGGGCGCAGCAGCAGGGTGGTGCGGCGGAAATCGGTGATGAACAGGCAATCCAGCGCATCGAGTGCCGCCGCCGGAACCAACCCGGCGACGCCGGGATCGCTCAGCACGCCGATATCCACCGCCTCGCCCGCAACGATCCACTCCCATTCCCGCCGCACCGCCACGGCGGCGGAATCGCCGGGGCTGGCGCTGTTGACGGTCTTCAGGGTCTGGATGAAGCGGTCGCCCTCCTGCCGCACGCGCAACGCCACGCCGTTCGCCGCCAGCTTCAGGTCGGGCGTGTCGAAATAGGCGGTGCGCAGCCGCTGCGTCGTCGCCGGCCCGTCGGCCAGCGCCAGCAGTCCCGGAAGGGAGGCAACCCGAGCCAGATCCGGCGATGCGGCATGGAGTTTCAGTTCCACCTCGCGGAAAGCGACGGGGGTTGAGGGCTGCGCATCGGGAAGTGCGGGCGGGCTGACGGGCGGAATGGCGGGTGGCAAGGGTTGGCATCCTCCCGAATCCGGCCGGAGCGCGGCCTCGAATGAACCAAGTGGCTCCGTGGATACCCCAACCGCCGCCGCAGGTTAAGAGAGTTTACGCGGCTGCACAAAATCCGCCAGCCGCCCGGCCCCCAATTCCAGGTCGGCCCAATGCAGCGTTTCGAAGACCAGGACGGCACAGGCGCCGGTCGGGAACTTGTCGGCCAGCGCGTGACGCAGCCCGTGATCGCCGCTGCCGGTCAGGGCGTTCGCCAGCTCGTGCAGGTCCGGATTGTGCGCCACCAGCATCAGGCCGGTCGCCGAATCCGGCGCGTCGCGCAGCCGTTCCAGCAGCGTGCGGGCGCCGCACAGGTAAAGTCCCCGCTCATGCTCCACCGGTGGGTATGGCGCGCCGATGGCCGCCATCACGCGCTTGCGCGTCTCCACCGCCCGCACCGCCGTGGAACACAGGACGAGGTCGACGTGGGCGTGATGCTTGGCCAGATAGCCGCCGACCAAGGTGGCCGCCTTCTCGCCACGGGCGTTCAGCGGCCGGTCGTGATCGCCCAGCGACGGATCGTCCCAGGAGGATTTGGCGTGGCGCAGCAGGAACAGCGTCTTCATGGCGGAAATCGGTCGCGGCAGGGGAGGGAGAGGGGACGAGCGGACTGGGCGGGGTCGCAGCCTATAGCCAAATGGGAGTCCTGAAACCGTAACGCATATGGGATACTCTGTCTGCCCACCATATAACCGTCGTCGGCACCGCTGGAAGGCAGGCGCCGGCGCTCAGGGTTTCAAGATTTCAGAGGTCGACGTGACGCAACTCCAGGAACTCGATTCGGTCGGTATCGAGCCAAACGCTCCGGAACGCTTCATCAATCGGGAGCTGTCGTGGCTGGCCTTCAACCAGCGCGTCCTGGACGAGGCCGCCAATCCGAATCACCCGCTTCTGGAGCGGTTGCGCTTCCTGTCGATCTCCGCCAGCAACCTCGACGAATTCTACATGGTCCGCGTCGCCGGCCTGAAAGGGCAGGTGGCCGCCGGCGTGAAGGCGCCGAGCCCGGAGAATCTGACTCCCGCCCAGCAGTTGGCCGCGGTGAAGCAGCGCATCGCCCTGCTGATGGACAGCCAGCAGACGATGTGGCGCACGCTGAAGGGCGAGCTGCGGGAAGCTGGAATCTCCGTGGTCGATCCCAAGGACCTCAGCGAGGGCGAGCTGGACTGGCTGGAAGCCAAGTTCCTGGACGACATCTTCCCGATTCTGACCCCCATCGCCGTCGATCCCGCCCACCCCTTCCCGTTCCTGCCCAATCTCGGATTCTCGCTGGCGCTGCAGTTGCATGATCCGGTCAAGGGCCGTCATATCGACGCCCTGGTGCCGCTGCCCTCGCAGTTGGAGCGGTTCCTGCGCCTGCCCGGCTCGGACATCCGCTTCCTCCAGCTGGAAAAGGTGGTGATGCAGTTCATCGACCGCCTGTTCCCTCCGTTCCAGGTCAAGGCGCACGGCGTCTTCCGCGTCCTGCGCGACAGCGAGATCGAAATCGAGGAAGAGGCGGAGGATCTGGTCCGCACCTTCGAAAGCGCGTTGAAGCGCCGCCGCCGCGGCAGCGTCATCCGGCTCGCCACCGACAGCGGCATGGCGGCCGACCTGCGCGATTTCCTGCGCCATGAGCTCAACGTCGCCTCGGACGACGTCTTCATCCTGGATGGGCTGATCGGCCTGAGCGACACCAAGCAGCTGATCGTCGACGAACGGCCGGATCTGGTCTTCCGCCCCTTCAACGCCCGCTTCCCGGAACGAATCCGCGATTTCGGCGGCGATTGCTTCGCGGCGATCCGCCACAAGGACATCGTCGTCCACCACCCCTACGAATCCTTCGACGTGGTCGTCCAGTTCATCCGGCAGGCGGCGCGCGACCCGCAGGTGGTTGCGATCAAGCAGACCCTCTACCGCACCAGCAAGGACAGCCCCATCGTCGCCGCGCTGATCGAGGCGGCGGAGGCCGGCAAGTCGGTGACCGCGCTGGTCGAGTTGAAGGCCCGATTCGACGAGGAGGCGAACATCCGCTGGGCGCGCGACCTGGAACGCGCCGGCGCCCAGGTGGTCTACGGCTTCGTCGACCTGAAGACCCACGCCAAGGTGTCGCTGGTGGTGCGGCGCGAGAAGAAGGCGCTGCGCAGCTACGTCCATTTCGGTACCGGCAACTATCACCCGATCACCGCGAAGGTCTACACCGACCTGTCCTTCTTCACCTGCGATCCGGCGCTGTGCCACGACGCCGCCGTCATGTTCAACTTCATGACCGGCTACGCGACGCCGAAGGTGCTGGAGAAGATCGCCATTGCGCCGATCACTCTGCGTCAGCGCCTCTTCGACCTGATCGAGGCGGAGATCGCCCATGCCGCCGCCGGCCGTCCGGCATCGATCTGGGTGAAGCTGAACTCGCTGGTCGATCCGGTCATCATCGACAAGCTGTACAAGGCGTCGCAGGCCGGGGTGCAGATCGACATGATCATCCGCGGCATCTGCTGCCTGCGGCCCGGGGTGAAGGGACTGTCGGAGAATATCCGGGTGCGCAGCATCGTTGGCCGCTTCCTGGAACATGGCCGCGTCATCTGCTTCGGCAACGGCCATCCGATGCCCAGCAATCAGGCCAAGGTGTTCATCTCCTCGGCTGACTGGATGACCCGCAACCTGGACCGCCGCATCGAAACGCTGGTTCCCATCGAAAACCCGACGGTGCATGAACAGGTGCTCGACCAGATCATGGTCGCCAACATGAAGGACGACGCAAGCACCTGGAAGCTGGGGCCCGATGGCGTGTACCATCGGATCAAAGCTGGCCCGGACGCGTTCAGCGCCCATAATTACTTCATGACCAACCCCAGCCTGTCCGGCCGGGGCAGCGCGCTCAGCAGCAAGCGCACGCCGCCGCGGCTTATGCTGCATGCGGTGTCCTGAGGGCGGGTGACGGGAGCGAGAGCATGAGCAAGGACAAACGCGCGGCCGCCATCCCGGGCGACGTCGGGCAGGCGGGCGTCGGCGGATTCGGCATGGCTGCCGCCCCCGATCACGCCCCCGACAACGCCGGCGAGCGCGTCGGCGTGATCGACATCGGCTCCAACTCGATCCGTCTGGTCGTCTATGACGGGCTGACCCGGTCTCCGCTCGCCCTGTTCAACGAGAAGGTCCTGTGCGGCCTCGGCCGTGGTGTCGAGAAGTCCGGCGTGCTGAACCCCGATGGCGTCGCCCAGGGGCTGGTGGCGCTGGAACGCTTCGCCACGCTGGCCCAGGGCATGCGCGTCGGCCGGCTGGACGTGATCGCCACCGCCGCCGTGCGCGACGCCCGCGACGGCGCCGCCTTCGTCGATGCCATCCGCCGCCGCGCCGGCCTGACCGTCCGCGTCATCAGCGGCGAGGAGGAGGCGCGGCTGTCGGCCATGGGCGTGCTGTCCGGCACCCCCGGCGCCGACGGGCTCGTCGGCGACCTCGGCGGCGGCAGCCTGGAACTTGTCCCGCTCGACCGTGGCGTGATCGGCAGGCAGGTGACTTTGCCGCTCGGCCCGCTGCGGCTGATGGAGGTCGGCTCGTCCAAGGGTGGTCCGGCCAAGCTGATCGACCAGCATCTGGAATCGCTGCCCTGGCTGTCGGCGATGAAGGGGCGGCCCTTCTACCCGGTCGGTGGAAGCTGGCGAGCCATCGCCAAGCTGCATATGGAGCAGTCCGGTCATCCGCTGCACATCATCCACCACTACACCATCCCCGCCGCCGACGCGCGCGAGTTCACCGGGCTGATCGGCCGGCAGAGCCGCTCGTCGCTGGAAAAGATGGCCGGGTCGCGCCGGCGACTCGACACGCTGCCCCTGGCCGGGCTGGTGCTGGAACGGCTGCTGCGCATCGCCCAGCCATCGAAGCTGGTCTTCTCCGCCTATGGCCTGCGCGAGGGGCATCTCTATTCGCTGCTCTCGCCGGAGGGGCAGCGCGAGGATCCGCTGATGGCGTCGGCAGCCGATTGGGCGCAGCGCTTCGTGCGGATGGGCGACCCGGCGCTGCTGATGTCCTGGACCGCCGGGCTGTTTGCCGGGGAGGACGACAACGCCATCCGCCTGCGCCATGCAGCCTGCCTGCTGAGCGACGTCGGCTGGGCCGACCATCCCGATTACCGGGCGGAGCATGCCTTCCTCCGCGTGCTGCGCTATCCGTTCCCGGCGCTGGACCATGACGAGCGGGCGTTCCTGGCGCTCGCCGCCCATGCCCGCTATTCCGGCACCATCGACGTGCCGCTGACTGCGCCGGTGCGGACGCTGGTGACCGAAGGGCAGGGCATGAAGGCGCTGGTGCTGGGTCTGGCGCTCCGCCTCGCCCACACTCTGTCGGGCGGCGCCACGGCGCTGCTGGAGCGTACCAGCCTGAAGGTCGGAGACGGCCGGGTGGTGCTGACCCTGCCCGACGACCGCAGCGTCCCGTCGGGTGAAGCGGTCCAGCGCCGCATCGATGCGCTTGCCAAAGCAATGAATCTCAAGGGCGACGTGGTCCAGCCGCTGCGGCCGCAGGCGGCGGAATAGGGCAGGGCAGGTGGGCCGCCCGTCGACGAATGACAGGCGGCCCTACCCCCGTCAGGTTCGGGTGATCGACACGCCGCCGTCGACCAGCAACGCGGTTCCGGTGGTGAAGCTGGACGCATCCGACGCCAGATAGAGCGCCGACTGTGCGATTTCACGCGGCGTGGCGAGCCGCTTCAGCGCATGAAGACCTTGGACGAACGCCAAAGCCTCCGGCGTGTTGGACACGGCGCGTCCCATCGGCGTGTCGGTGCCGCCCGGCAGCAGCGCGTTGGCCCGGATGCCCTGCGGTCCGTACTCGGCGGCGATCACCTGCATCAGCCCGATCAGTCCGGCCTTGCTGGCCGCATAGGCGGCCATGCCCGGAAAGCCGACCGTGTGGCCGACGAAGGTCGAGGTGAAGATCAGCGATCCGCCGCCACGGGCGAGCATCGCCGGAATCTGGTGTTTGGCGGCATGGAAGGCGCTGGTCAGGTTGGTGTCGATCACCTCGTGCCACATCTCCGCCGTCATCTCCGGAATCTGCACCGTCGCGCCGGTCGTTCCGGCATTGTTGAAGGCGACGTCAAGGCCGCCGAACTGTCGCGTGGCGACCTCCACGGCTTCACGTGCGGTCTCCGCGTCAGCGACATTGCCGGCCACGGCGACGGCATCGCCGCCATTGTCCCGGATCTCGTCGGCCAGCCGTTCCAGTTCGCCGCGCCGCCGGGCCACGAGCACGAGCTTCGCGCCATGCTCGGCGAACAGCAGCGCCGCCTCGCGTCCGATACCGGAACTGGCGCCCGTGACGATTGCAATTTTCCCGTCGAGCTGTCTCATTGCCATTCTCCCTTGCGATGAACGGCCCGAGAGTCGCGAATGTGGTGCTGTCCGGGCTATCCGGTTCTTGCTTTCGAATTCGCAAGGCTGGAGCGGCCGGCGATGGGTTTAATTTCCATAACCTTCCTTATGTGTTTTTTTATCCCCCTCACCGGCGGCATTTCTAAATAATGCAGTAACGACACTACGCCAGAGCGCAGTTGTTAGGCGCCATGACTCAGACTATCTTCTGGGAAGGCGCGTCGAGGATCCTACCCCTCGACGCGCCCGCCCGATCAGCGGTTCAGGTACTCAAGCACGAGCTTGACCACCTGCAACAGCAGGATCAGGAGCTTGAGGATATCTGACATCCTCTGTCTCCCAGCCAAGCGGCGGCGGTGGCGGCCAGTCCGCCACCGCGTCCGCGCACCGGCTATATCCGGTGGCGCCGCCTTGCGGGAGTCGCGTCCGGCGGGAAAAACTTCAAATTTCGCGCATTCAATGGGTTGACCGGTTGAGGCATGGCGATCCGGACCTCCGCTACCCATTTCCGGCGTCGCACCTTCTGACCCGGATGGATGATGTCGTCGAAGAACCAGCCCACCCCGCCCGACCAGCGTCAGGCGGTTCTGTCCCAGCGTCGCAACCTCAAGATGGCCAAATCCGCCCACGCCTATGTGCGCGGCAGCACGGTGAAGTTCTACGAATGGCTTGAGCAGTCTGGCGGCAAGGTGCCGGATGGGCCGCCGGTCTGGATCTGCGGCGACTGCCATGTCGGCAATCTGGGTCCGGTCGCCAATGCCAAGGGCCGCATCGACATCCAGATTCGCGACGTCGACCAGACGGTGGTCGGCAACCCCGCCCACGACCTGATCCGCCTCGGCCTGTCGCTCGCCACCGCGGCGCGCGGGTCGGATCTGCCCGGCGTCACCACGGCGCTGATGTTGGAGCAGATGATCGAGGGCTACATGATGACCCTCGACGGAGATCTCGGCGGCGAAACCCTGCGGAAGAAGCCGTCGGTCGTCCGCGTCGGCATGCGTCAGGCCATCGGCCGCACCTGGAAGCATCTGGCCAAGGACCGGATCAAGGACATCCGCCCGACGATCCCGCTCGGCAAGCGCTTCTGGCCGCTGACCGACGAGGAGCGCGCGGCGGTGGAAGAGTTGTTCGCCAGGGATCAGGTGCGCCGTCTGGTGACCGCCCTGCACTCCCGCGACGACGATGACCCGATCGAGCTTCTGGACGCCGCCTATTGGGTGAAGGGCTGCAGTTCGCTGGGCCGTCTGCGGGTTGCGGTGCTGCTCGGCGTCGGTGAGGGTCATTACGACGAGGGTGGTCTGAGCCTGATCGACATCAAGGAGGCTGTCCAGGCCGCCGCTCCCCGCGCCACGAAGAACGGCATGCCGCGCGACAACGCGGAGCGTGTGGTGACCGGCGCGCAGAATCTCTCACCCTATCTCGGCGACCGCATGCGCCCTGCCCGTCTGCTCGATCGCGCGGTTTTCCTGCGCGAACTGCTGCCGCAGGACATCAAGCTCGACTTCGACCATCTGACGCGCGAGGAAGCGACCCGCGCCGCCTTCTTCCTGGCCGCCGTGGTCGGCAAGGCGCATGCCCGCCAGATGGACGAGGCGACACGCAAGTCATGGCAGGCCGAATTGGCGCGCAACCGCACCAAGAGCCTGGATGCGCCATCCTGGCTGTGGTCCAGCATCGTCGATCTGATCGTCGGCCACGAAGCGGCCTATCTGGAGCACTGCCGCCGCTACGCCGAGCGTCCGGACGGCTGATCGAGAAGGCCACGCACCATCTCCAGGCAGGCGTCGCGGCCGGGCTGGAAATCCTCGGCGATCCACCGCTCCTCGACGCGCTTCAGCGTCTCACCGACCGCCGGACCGCGCGGAACTCCCAGTTCCAGCAGGTCGCGGCCGGCGATGGGCAGCTTCAAGCCCGGCAGGTCGGCCGCCACCGCCGTCGCCCGGCGCAAGGCCGTGAGGTCCAGCGGGCCGTCATGAATGGCTGCGGCGATCAGCAGCAGGTCGCCGAACAGCTCGGCGTCGCCAAGGCGGTAGAGCGCCTGTCGCAGAGCCTTGCGGTCGCCAGCGGGCGTTAGCGCGGCCGGCGCCAAGGCGACCGGCGGCTCGACCATGGCCAGCAGACGGTCGCGCTCGTGGTTGGACAGGCGCAGCGCCTCGGCGGTCCGCAGCGCGCCCGGCCGGTCGCTGTCCAGCACCGCCGCCAGCCGGCGGGTCGGATCGGGCGTCACCCCCAGGTCGCGTTCCACCGCGATCAGCCGTTCCAGCCGGTCGGTGTCCATGGCTTCCGGCAGCAGGTGGATCATGATCCCCTGCCCCATCATCAGGCGCCAGACCGAAGCCGCGCAGGGGGCCGTCAGCAGGCGGAACAGCTCTCCTCGCACCCGCTCGCCCGACAGGGTCGGCAGGCGCGGTGCCAGCTCGCGGCAGGCGGCCATCGCCTCGGCATCGGGCTCGCCCCGGCCGTAATGGGCATGGAATCGGAAGAAGCGCAGCAGGCGCAGCACATCCTCTTCGATCCGCCGCCGCGCCTCGCCGACGAAGCGGACGCGGCCGGCGGCAAGGTCGGCCAGACCACCGAACGGATCGAACATGGCGCCGTCGGGCGTGCAGCTCAGCGCATTCATGGTCAGGTCGCGGCGGGCGGCGTCCTCGATCCAGTCGTCGGTGAACTCGACGCGGGCGTGGCGGCCGAAGTTTTCCACGTCGCGCCGCAGCGTGGTGATCTCATAGGGCTTGCCGCCGCACAGCGCGGTGACGGTGCCATGGGCGATGCCGGTGGGGATGACGCGGATCCCGGCGCCTTCCAGCAGTTCCATCACCCGTTCCGGCGGAGCGTGGGTAGCGATGTCGATGTCCTTCACCGGCCGGCCAAGCCACGCATCGCGCACACAGCCGCCGACAAAGCGCGCGTCGGCACCGCCCGACGCCAGGGCGTCGAACACCGCGAGGCTTTCGGGGGCGGTCATCCAGGGCTGGGGCGACAGGCGTGCGGCAACGGTCATGGCGCGCGACGCTATCCGATTCCGGTTTCCCGTTCCACCGTTGTCAATTTGGCGTCGTCAGCCCGCCCCCTCCCCCGTTTCGCGCGCGGCGGCGCCCAGCACGTCGCGCAGGTTCACCAGCATGCCGGCGGTCGCCCCCCAGATGTAGCGCTGCGGATAGGGGAAGGCATAGAACCAGCGCGGCTTGCCCAGGAATTCGCGGCTGTGGCGCTGCGGGTTGGACGGGTCGAGGATGAAGGACAGCGGCACCTCGAACACCTCCGCCACCTCGGTCGGGTCGGGGGTCAGCATGAAGGGCGGCGTCACCACGCCCACCACCGGCGTCACCCGGAAGCCGGTGCGCGTGACATAGGTGTCCAACCGGCCGACAATCTCGATCCGGCCGCGCTCCAGCCCGATCTCCTCCGCCGTCTCGCGCAGCGCCGTTTCCTCCGGACTGCCGTCCTCCGGCTCCATCCGACCGCCGGGAAAGCTGATCTGGCCGGCATGGGCGCTCAGCGTCGCCGTGCGCTGGGTGAAGATGACGGTGAGTTCCTCCGGCCTGTCGACCAGGGGGACGAGAACCGCCGCCTCGCGCAGAGTCGATGGCGGACCCATTTCCGGATTGAGGTCGTGGTCGCCCCGGATCTTAGCCGCCGCCTTGGGCGAAATCCGGTTCGAATGAACGGCGTTTTCGACGGCCGCGTCGGTGCTCATCGCCGGAAAGCGCCGGCGGACCTCGTCCAGACTCAGTCGCCAGGCAGCTTGCCCAGCGCGAAGAAGACCTTGTTGCTCCATAGACCCACCTCGGACTCGCCGGTTTCGGTGCGGCGCGTCTCGCTGCGCTCCACCATGTCGTAGAACACGGCCCGCAGGATAAGCGCCTCCAGCCGGCTTCTGATTTCGATGTAGGGTGCCGGCTCCCCGGTTTCAGGGTTCACGGCGACGCGGATCGGGTGTTCGGGGCCGGCCTCCACCCAATGGTCCAGGTTGGTGCGGAAGGACAGGACCTGATCGGCCCCGCTGCCCGCCACCGTCATCTCCACCGCGACGAAGGGAGCGTCCTCCACGACGATCTTGCCGCGCTCGACCGGCGTGATCAGCCAGTAATCGCCGTCGTCGTCGCGTTTCAGGACAGTGGAGAACAGCTTCGCCAGTTCGATGCGGCGGATGGGATCGCCATTGTGGAACCAGGTCCCGTCGCGCGCAATGCGGATGTCGTACTGCTCCAGCGTCGGCGTCCGGCCCAGCGCGGCCGGCAGCTCCGGCGGCGTCCCCGAAACGGTTTGTCCATCTGAGCGCTTGTCATTCGCCATCGCGTTACCGACCTTCATGGAGTTGGGAGCCGTTTTGTCCCCGGACAAGCGCATTTTCGCCACACTCGACCGCTAGGTCCACCCCGTTGGTCCTGCGGCCATCCGTCCGGCGGTTCATCCGGTGGCGGAAATCGGAAAATGGGTGTCGACAAGGCGCAGGAACAGGGCCAACCATGCGGATCCCGTGTTTCACGTCACGGCAACCTTACCAAGGGTGGCCGCGACGAAGACACCGACCGGCCCATCATCGGGGAGCAGCAGACCTTGAGCGCACAGGACATCCTGAGGGGGCAGCCTCCCGTGCCGGAGGACCCGCAACGGCTGATGGAGGAGATCGAGGCGCTGGGCGACCGGCTCGCCTCGGTCCGCGACCGCATCGGCCGGGTGATCTTCGGCCAGCATGAGGTGATCGACCGCACCCTGGTCACGCTGCTGGCCGGCGGCCATGTCCTGCTGATCGGCGTTCCCGGCCTCGCCAAGACGCGGCTGGTGGAAACGCTGGGCACCGTGTTGGGCCTCGCCGAAAAGCGCATCCAATGCACGCCCGACCTGATGCCCGCCGACATCCTGGGCTCCGAGGTTCTGGAGGAGGGCGACAACGGCCGACGGTCCTTCCGCTTCCTGCCCGGCCCGGTGTTCAGCCAACTGCTGATGGCGGACGAGATCAACCGCGCCAGCCCGCGCACCCAGTCCGCCCTGCTTCAGGCGATGCAGGAGCACCGGGTGTCGGTGGCTGGCCAGTACCATCCCCTGCCCGAGCCCTTCCACGTCCTGGCGACGCAGAACCCGCTGGAGCAGGAAGGGACATATCCGCTGCCGGAAGCCCAGCTCGACCGCTTCCTGATGCAGATCGACGTCGATTATCCGGACCGCGAGGCCGAGCGGCGGATGATGATCGCCACCACCGGCTCGACCGACGAGCGCGCGGTTACGGTGCTGTCGGCCGCCGATCTTCTGACTGCACAGCGCCTCGTCCGCCGCGTGCCGGTCGGTGAAGGGGTGGTGGACGGCATCCTCGACCTCGTCCGCCGTGGACGGCCGGAGATGTCGGAGCTGTTGGAGGTGCGCCAGCATGTCGCCTGGGGCCCCGGTCCGCGCGCCAGTCAGGCGCTGATGCTGGCCGCCCGCGCCCGCGCGGTGCTGGATGGCCGGCTGTCGCCGTCGCTGGACGATGTGGTGGCGCTCGCCAAGCCGATCCTGAAGCACCGCATGGCGCTGAATTTCGCCGCGCGGGCCGACGGGGTGACGCTGGACGACGTCATCGACCGCCTCTGCGCCCCCCTGATGTGACCCTCCGCAGCGGAGCCGCAATGCCGCGAAGCCCAACCTCCCCGCAACCGGGTCAGCTGTCGAACACCCTGCTGGCGCGCCATCGCGCGGAGGAGCTGGCATCCGCCTTGCCGCCGCTTCTGGTCGCTGCGGAGCGGGTGGCCGCCACCGTCGCCCAGGGCGTCCACGGCCGCCGCCGTGTCGGTCTGGGCGAGACCTTCTGGCAGTTTCGCCGCTACCAGCCGGGCGACGCGCCGTCGATGATCGACTGGCGCCAGTCGGCCAAGACCCAGCCCGTCTATGTCCGCGAGAATGAATGGGAGGCGGCGCAGAGCGTGTGGCTGTGGCGCGACCGCTCCGCCTCGATGGATTTCCGCTCCGCGCCCGGCCTGCCGACCAAGCGCGAGCGGGCCGATCTGCTGACGCTTGCCACCGCCGTCCTGCTGGCCCGTGGCGGTGAGCGGGTGGCGCTGCTGAACAGCGGCGTGCGGCCCGACCATGGCAAGACCGCCATCGACCGCATAGCCCGCCTGATGACCGACCCGCGCGCCGCGGCGGCGCCCGACCCGCTGCCGCGGGTGGAGCCCCTGCCCCGCCATGCCCAGGCGGTTCTGTTCGGCGACCTGCTGTCTCCTCTGCCGGAGATCCACGCCACCGTCGCCGGGCTGACCGGCCGCGGCCTGCGCGGCCATCTGGTCCAGATCCTCGATCCGGCGGAAGAGACGCTGCCCTATGACGGCCGTGTCGATTTCCACGGCATGGAGGGTGAAACGAACCTTCTGGTCCCCCGGGTGGAGGCCGTCCGCGAAGCCTACCGTGAGCGGCTGAAGGCCCAGCAGGACGGGCTGGCGGCACTGGCCCGCACCGCCGGCTGGAGCTTCGCCGTCCACCGCACCGACCGTTCGCCGCAATCCGCGCTGCTCACCCTGTGGGGTGCGATGGCGATGGAGGCGGTGTGACGCGCCGGCCGACCACGTCACCCATATATCCTTTCCCCTCGTGAAGACGCGCCAATGCTGGGTCTAGGACCGATCGCCTTCGCCGCCCCCTGGGTCTTGACCGCACTGGCAGCCCTGCCGGTCCTGTGGTGGCTGCTGCGCGTCACGCCCCCGGCGCCGCGCACCATCCAGTTCCCCGCCATTCGCCTGCTGCGCGATCTGATCGCTCAGGAAGAGACGCCGGCCCGCACGCCCTGGTGGCTGCTGCTGTTGCGGCTGATCGTGGCGGCGCTCATCATCCTGGCGCTGGCCGGGCCGCTGCTGAATCCGCGGGCAGCCCTGCCCGGCGGCGGGCCGCTGTTGCTGGTGGTCGACAATGGCTGGGCCGCCGGACGCGACTGGCCGACCCGCAAGCGCACGATGGACGAGCTAATCGCCCAGGCCGACCGCCAGCAGCGCCCGGTGATCCTGCTGGCCACCGCCCCGCCGGCCGATGGCCAGCCGATCCATGCCAGCGCCATCGTCCCGGCGCAGGAGGCGCGCCGTCTGGCCCAGGCGATGGTCCCCCTGCCCTGGCCGACCGATCGCGCCGCAGCGCTGGAGGCACTCAAGGCGGTGGCGGCGCAGGCCAATGGACGCGGTTCCATCCACGCGGTGTGGCTCAGCGACGGCGTCGGCGACAACCAGGCCGCCGCGCTGGCCGCCGGATTGCAGCGGCTGGGGTCCGCCGACGTCCTCGACGATTCCGCCGAGCATCCGCCGCACCTGCTTCTGCCGCCCGCCAGCGAGGGCACCGCCCTGACCGCCCGTATCGTGCGCGCCGATCCGTCCAAGCCGGAGCCGGTGACCGTCCGCCTCGGCGCCACCGACGGCCGGCTGCTGACCCGCCAGACGGTCGCTTTCGAACCCGGCCAGAAAATGCGCGAGGTGCGGCTGGACGTGCCGACTGAGTTGCGCAACGACGCCGCCAGCCTGCGGGTGGAGGGCGACACCACCGCCGGCGCCACCGTCCTGCTGGATGAACGCTGGCGCCGCCGTCCCGTCGGTCTCGTCTCCGGCCGGTCGGAGGGGGAAAGCCAGCCGCTGCTGTCCGACCTCTATTACCTTGAACGCGCGCTGTCGCCCTACAACGAGGTGCGGCGCGGCGAGACGCTGGACCTGCTGAAACGCGATCTCGCCGTGCTGATCCTATCCGACATCGGCGCCCTGACCGGTACCGAGGTGCAGGACATCGAGGATTGGGTGAAGAAGGGCGGCGTGCTGATCCGCTTCGCCGGCCCGCGTCTGGCCCAGCATGCCGACACACTGGTGCCGGAGCGGCTGCGCATCGGCGACCGCGCTCTGGGTGGCGCCCTCTCCTGGTCGGAGCCGGCCCGGCTGCAGCCCTTCCCGCCCAAATCGCCTTTCGAAGGGCTGACCATCCCGCCCGACGTGCAGGTGAACCGGCAGGTGCTTGCCGAACCCGCCCTGGATCTGGCCGACCGTACCTGGGCGAGGCTGGCCGACGGCACGCCGCTGGTCACCTCGCAGAAGCGCGGCGACGGCTGGGTCGTGCTGGTCCACACCACCGCCAGCCCGGACTGGTCGAACCTGCCGCTGTCCGGGCTGTTCGTCGACATGCTGCGCCGTCTGGTGGCGCTCAGCGGCGGCGTGACGGGAACGGCGGCGACCGCGTCGCTCGATCCGGTGGAGGTGCTGGACGGCACCGGCCGGCTGGTTCCGCCGCCGCCGACCGCCTTCCCGATTCCCGGCAATGCTACCGCCGATGTGATCGGGCCGCGCCACCCGCCGGGCTTCTACGGCACCGACGATGCGCGGCGCGCGCTGAACCTGTCCGCCGCCGTCACCACCCTCTCCCCGCTGCCGCCGATGCCGGCCGGGGTCGGGCGCGACGGCTATGGCGCCCGCGGCGAGGTTCCGCTGAAGCCGTCGCTGCTGGCGGCTGCGCTCGCCCTGCTGTCCATCGACCTGCTGATCGCGCTGGCCCTGCGCGGACTGCTGCGTCCGCCGCGCCTGCGTCGTGGCGCCGGGGGTGCCGCTGCCGGCCTGCTGCTCGCCCTGGCCTTGTCGTCCGCGCCGCAGCCCGCCCACGCGCTCGACCTGGACAAGGCGGTCAAGGTGACGGAGGAGACTTACCTCGCCTATGTCAGGACCGGCGACAGCAGCATCGACGACACCGCCCGCGCCGGGCTGGAAGGGCTGGTCAGCGTGCTCGGCCTGCGCACCGCGGTGGAGGCCGCGGGCGCGGTCGGTGTCGATCCCGAACAGGACGAACTCGCCTTCTATCCCCTGCTCTACTGGCCGGTGTCCGACCGGCAGAAGCCGCTGTCCGATCAGGCACGCCAGCGGGTCAACGAATATATGCGCAACGGCGGCACCATCCTGTTCGACACCCGCGATCAGTCGCCGGGCGGCGGCCCCGCTGTGCTGCAGCGTCTGGTCGACGGGCTGGACATTCCGCCGCTGGCCCCGGTGCCGCAGGATCATGTGCTGCGCAAATCCTTTTACCTTCTGTCCGACTTCCCCGGCCGCTATGCCGGCGGCCAGCTGTGGATCGAAGCGCGGGAGGGGATGGCCAATGACGGCGTTTCCTCCGTCGTCATCGGCGGCAATGACTGGGCGTCGGCCTGGGCGGTCGGCCGCAACGGCCAGCCGCTGTTCGCCGTGATCCCCGGCGGCGAGCGCCAGCGCGAGATGGCCTATCGCTTCGGCGTCAACCTCGTGATGTACGCGCTGACCGGCAACTACAAGGCCGATCAGGTCCATGTGCCCGCCATCCTGGAAAGGCTCGGCCAGTAAATGCCCGTCGATCTGCTCTCCGGACTTTCCGTGGCGCTGGCGCCTCTGCTGCCCTGGCCGGTGCTGGGCGCCCTCATCGGCTTCGCCCTTCTGGTGGTGCTGGTCGCGGCGCTGCGCCGGGCACGTGGCACGTTGCTGCGCCTGCTGGCGGTGGCGGTCCTGGCGCTCGCGCTCATCAACCCCTCGCTGGTCCAGGAGAAGCGCGACCCGATCAAGGACGTCGCCGTCGTGGTGATCGACGATTCGCCGAGTCAGGCGATCGGCGACCGCCGCGCCCGCACCGAACGGGCGGCCGAACAACTGACGGAGCGGCTGAAGCGCTTCGACGACCTGGAGGTGCGCGTCGTCCGCAGCACCGAGGGTGCGGAGAATGGCGGCTCGATCAACGAGACCCACCTGTTCGACGCGCTGAACCGCGCCATGGCCGACGTGCCGCGCCGCCGCATGGCCGGCGCCGTCTTCATCACCGACGGTCAGGTGCACGATGTCCCGCAGGTGCCCGGCAAGCTGGCCGACATCGGCCCGATCCACACCCTGCTGACCGGCGACCGCGATGAGGGCGACCGCCGCATCGCCATCGTGCAGGCGCCGAACTACGGCATCGTCGGCAAGCCGGTGGAACTGACCATCCGCGTCGACGACATGCCCGGCCACCAGTCCGCCGACGCAGCGGTGACCCTACGCCAGGATGGCGGCACGCCGGGCACCATCCGCGTGCCGGTTGGCCGCGACGTGCGCGTCGACCTTCCCGTCACCCATGGCGGGCAGAATGTCCTTGAGCTGGAGGTCGAACCGGCGAAGCAGGAACTGACGCTCGCCAACAACCGCGCGGCGGTCGTGGTCAACGGCGTGCGCGACCGGCTGCGCGTTCTGCTGGTCTCCGGCGAGCCCCATGCCGGGGAGCGCACATGGCGCAACCTGCTGAAGGCCGACCCGGCGGTCGATCTGGTCCACTTCACCATCCTGCGCCCGCCGGAAAAGCAGGACGGCACGCCGATCCGCGAACTGTCGCTGATCGCCTTCCCGATCCGCGAACTGTTCGAGGTGAAGCTGGACGAGTTCGACCTGATCATCTTCGACCGCTACCGCCGCCGTGGCGTGCTGCCACAGATGTATCTGGAGAACATCGCCGACTATGTCCGCAAGGGCGGCGCCCTGTTGGAGACCTCCGGCCAGGGCTATGCCGGCCCGCTATCGCTCTACCGCACGCCGCTTGGCTCGATCCTGCCGGCAGCCCCCAGTGGCCAGACGGTCGACCGTCCCTTCCTGCCGACCGTCACCGACGTCGGCCGCCGCCATCCGGTGACCGCCGGGCTTCCCGGCGACCGGCTGGACGCGCCGCCGACCTGGGGCCGCTGGTTCCATCAGGTCGATGTGACGCCGAACAACGGCACGGTGGTGATGCAGGGCGCCGACAACCGTCCCCTCCTGGTGCTCGACCGCGTCGGCAAGGGCCGGGTGGCCCAGCTCGCCTCCGACCAGATCTGGCTGTGGAGCCGCGGCTTCGAAGGCGGCGGCCCACAGGCGGAGCTTCTGCGCCGCCTCGCCCACTGGCTGATGAAGGAACCGGAGCTGGAGGAGAACGACCTGCGCGCCCATGTCGATGGCAACCGCATCACGGTCGAACGCCGCTCCCTCACCCCCGATCCGCGCTCCGTCACCATCACCGACCCGTCCGACCAGATCAGCACGCTGCAGTTGACCGACGACCGCACCGGCCGCGCCATCGCCACCGTGACCGCCGCCGCACCCGGCATCTACCGCATCTCCGACGGCGAGCGGACGACGCTGGCCGTGGTCGGTGCGGTGAACACGCCGGAACTGGCCGACGTCCGCTCCACCGGCGACCGCATGAAGCCGGTGGCCGAGGCGACCGGCGGCGGCATCCATTGGGTGACCGACACCGACAGCGGCCCCAATCCCGGGATCGATGTGCGCCGCACCCAGCCCGACCGCAGCCAGACCGGCTCCGGCTGGATCGGCCTGCGCGCCAACGGCGATTACACGGTGACCGGAGTGACCGACGTCCCGCTTCTGCCGGTGGGCGCGGTGTTGGCCCTGGTGCTGGGCGGACTGCTGATGGCATGGCGCCGGGAGGGCCGCTGAGCGACCTTCCGAAAGCCTGATTTGGCAGTGAAAATTTTCTGAAAACAGCCTGTTGCGTTCAGCCGGGCTTCCGATTATGGTGCCGCTCCTTCCGGCGATACGAACGATCGCCGCGCCGGTTGGGGCGTCGCCAAGTGGTAAGGCAGCGGTTTTTGGTACCGCCATTCCCAGGTTCGAATCCTGGCGCCCCAGCCAACTTTCCCAGAAAAACAGCCGATTTCCCTACGCCGCGCCGTCCGCCGGATTCAGCAGCATGACCAGCGTGTAGGCGGACCGGTCACCGGGGCGCAGGGTCACCTGTTCCAGCGTCAGGCGGCCATCCAGGGGATGGTTGAAGCGGCGCAGCCCCCCTTCCCGCTCCAGCACGCCATGATCGTCCCACGTCCGGGCGAAGGGCGGGCTCTCCCGCCGCAACCCGTCGACAAGCGCCTGCACCGCCGGGTCTTCGGGATGGCGGGCTGTTTCGGCGCGAAACTCCGCCAGCAGGCGACGGGCGCGGTTGTCCCAATCCAGGATGAAGCCCCGGGCCATGGGGTCGAGGAAGACGTAGCGCAGCAGATTGCGCTCCCCGCCACCTAGTCTTGGGCTCCCCTGCCCCAGCCAGCCGCCGAACAGGCGCTCCGCCGCGGGATTCCAACCGACCGCGGTCCATAGCCGGTCGAGCAGATAGGCCGGCGCGGTCATCGCCTCCAACGCTGCCAGCAACGACGGCGGCGGTCGGTCGGCCGATCCGGCCGCGGGCGCATCCGGGTCGCGCTTGCGCGTCATTTCGAACAGATAGGCCCGTTCCGCCACGGACAGATGCAACGCCTCGGCCAACCGGGCCAGCGCTTGGGGAGAAACCGACATGTCCCTCCCCTGTTCCAGCCAGCTGTACCAGGTCGGGCTGATGCCGCAGAGCTGCGCCAACTCCTCGCGCCGCAGACCGGGTGTGCGGCGGCGGGTCGAGCCTCCCTGCAAACCGGCTTCCGCCGGAGTCAGCCGCTCGCGATGGCGGCGCAGAAAGGCGCCGAGCAGGCGCCGGCGTTCTGCGGACGGATCGGCGGCGGCAGTGATTTCGGAGGTCGCAGAGGTCATGGTGGCAGTGCTTATACCAGGATAACCACCCGCCTTGTACCCGGTTGAAATCGGCGCGACGCTTGCCCCATCAGCCACCCCATCGCAAGGAAGCCCCTCCATGACCCAAAGCCATCATGGCGTCGTCGCCGAGAACTACGGCCCGCGCGCCGACGCCTATGTGTCAAGCGCCGTCCATGCCGGCGGCGCCGACCTCGACCAGATCGAACAGGCTCTGCGCGGCCGATCCGACGCGCGGGTGCTGGATCTGGGCTGCGGTGGCGGCCATGTCAGCTACCGCGCCGCGCCGCATGTGGCGGAGGTCGTGGCCGTCGACCTGACTCCGGAGATGCTGGAGGCGGTGACCCGTACCGCGGCGGAGCGCGGCCTGAGCAACATCGCCACCCGGCAGGCCGCGGCCGAGCGGCTGCCCTTCGAGGACGGCCGGTTCGACGTGGTGCTCTGCCGCTTCACCGCCCACCATTGGCGCGATTTCGAGGCGGGCCTGCGCGAGTCGCGGCGGGTGCTGGCGCCCGGCGGCACCGCGATCTTCATCGACTGCATCGCCCCGGCCGCCGCAGTGCTGGACACCCACCTGCAGGTGGTGGAGGTGCTGCGCGACCCCTCCCACGTCCGCAACTACACGGCGGTGGAGTGGATGGCGGCCCTGGCGCGGGCGGGCTTCGCCGTCCGGTCGCTGACCCCGCGTCGCCTGCGCATGGAGTTCCCGGTCTGGACCGCCCGCACCCGCACGCCCGACCTCCATGCCCAGGCCATCCGTTCGCTCCAGCGCAGCGCGGCGGCCGAGGTCCGCAACCACTTCGACATCACCGATGACGGCAGCTTCCTGCTCGACACGCTGACGCTGGAGGTCGACCCGATTTAGCGGGGCGCGGTTTAGCAAGCCGCCGGAATGGTCCTCTCCCGCCGGTCGAGCGCCCCGCTCGCCAGCGTCAGGACCAGACCACCCAGCACGAACAGTCCACCGACCCAGGGCGTGGCGCCGAGGCCGAGCGGGGAGGACACCACCTGCCCGCCGAAGAAGGCGCCCGCCGCGATGCCCAGGTTGAAGGCGGCGATGTTCAGCGCCGACGCCACGTCGACCGCCCCCGGCGCATGGCGCTGCGCCAGTTGGACGACATAGAGCTGAAGCCCCGGAACATTGGCGAAGGCCAGCGCGCCCATGCCGGCCAGCGTGACCAGCGCCGGGATCTTGGCATCCGCGGTGAAGGAGAAGACGATCAGGACCAGCGCCTGCAGGGCGAACAACCAGGCCAGTGCCCGCACCGGCCTGCGGTTGGCGAGCCGACCGCCGACGAGGTTGCCGACCGCGATGGCGGCACCATACAGCACCAGCACGAGGCTGACGGTGGCGCTGGAGAATCCGGTGATCGTCTCCAGGATCGGCGCAAGGAAGGTGAAGGCGACGAAAGTGCCGCCATAGCCCAGCGCCGTGATCGCGAAGGCCAGTAGAAGGCGCGGCTTCGCCAGTACGCCGACCTGCACCCCCAAACCGGCGGCCGGCGGCTGGCTGAGCCGTGCCGGAACCAGCGCCGCGACGCCCAGCCCGCCGACGACGCCCAGTGCCGACACCGCCAGGAAGGTGGCGCGCCAGCCGAAGGTCTGGCCGATCCAGGTACCGAGCGGAACGCCGGTGACGATGGCGATGGTCAGGCCGGAGAACATCATGGCGATGGCGGACGCGCGTTTGTCCTCCGGTACCAGATCGGCGGCGATGGTCGACCCGACCGAGAAGAAGACGCCATGGGCGAAGGCGCTCAGCACTCGCGCCACCAGCAGCGTCTCGTAATTCGGGCTGACGCCGGCCAGCAGGTTGCCGGCGACGAACACCCCCATCAGCCCGAGCAGCAGCGGCTTGCGCGGCACCCGTCCAGTCAGCGCGGTCAGCACCGGCGCCCCGAATGTGACGCCCAGCGCATAGACGCTGACCACCATGCCGGCCAGCGGCAGGCTGACACCCAGATCATTCGCCACGGTGGGCAGCAGACCGACGACGACGAACTCCGTCGTCCCGATCGCATAGGCGCTGATCGCCAGCGCCAGCAGTGCGAGAGGCATTTCAAAACTCTCCATTCCAAGAAGGACTGTGCTGGGGAGACGATGTGCGCCATAAGGTCGGGAACGGGAATGCCCACGCTGTTCCCATGATTTTGTCATTCAGGGACAAGGTAAGAGCGGAGATGCCGGCATGAGCGATCCACGCGCCTGGGAAATGCGGGTGTTCCTGCGGGTTGCCGCCCGCGGCAGCTTCAGCGCCGCCGGCCGCGATGTCGGGATGACGCCGTCATCCACGGCGAAGTTGATCGGCCGGCTGGAAGAGCGGCTGGGCGTGCGACTGGTCGAACGCTCCACCCGCAAGCTGCGGCTGACCGCTGAAGGGGATCTCTACCGTGAACGTGCGGACGCGCTGCTGGGGGAGATGGACGCACTCGATGCGGAAATCGCCGGCGGTGCCCGCGCGCCGACCGGCCTGATCCGCGCCAATGCCTCGGTTCCGTTCGGCCAGCATTGCCTGCTGCCGCTGCTGCCGGAATTCCTGCGCGACCATCCCGGCATCACGCTGGACGTGACGATGACCGACGAGGTGGTCGACCTCTATGCCGCCCGTGTCGATGTCGCCTTCCGCGCCGGCCCCTTGAGCGATTCGGCACTGCTGGCCCAACGGCTGGGCGTCGTCCGGCGCCGGATCGTCGCCTCGCCCGCCTATCTGGAACGCAAGGGCGTGCCGATGACCGCCGCCGATCTTGAGACGCATGATTGCCTGGGGTTCAACTTCCGCCGCGCCGCAGCCGTCTGGCCGCTAAAGTCCGGCGGCCGTCTGGTCGACCGCGAGGTGCCGACCCGCATCCTGGCGAACAATGGCGAGACGGTGCGCCATATGGCACTGCTCGGCCTGGGGCTGGCGCGGCTGGCCGACTATCACGTCCGCGCCGATCTGCGTGAGGGACGGCTGGTGGCGGTTCTGGACGACGCGCTGGTCGACACCGAGGAGATCCACGCCGTCTATACCGGCCGCGACCGTGCGCCGCGCCGCGTCCGCGCCTTCCTGGACCACATGGCGCCGCGATTGCGGGCGATGCTCGCGGATTGACGGGCCCGAAAAAGAAATCGGCCGGATGACGGGCATCCGGCCGATGGATCCTACCGCTGTGGCGTGGCGCCTCAGAACGGGATTTCGTCGTCGAGATCCTCGTGACGGGGCGGAGCACCGCCGCCGCTGCGACCGCCGCCCGACGAACCGCCGCCGTAGTTGCCGCCACCACCACCATAGCCGCTGCCGCCACCGCTTCCGCCGCCACGCGATTCGTAGCCGCCACCGCCACCGCCGAAGCTGCCGCCGCCGCCCTCTTCACGGGCACCGCCGGTGAAGTCGATCTCGGCCACGCGGACCGACAGGCCGGCGCCGCGGGTGCCGTCGCGCTTCTCATATTCGCGCAGGGTCACCTCGCCCGACACGACGACGCTCTTGCCCTTGGTCAGGTGCGGAGCGAGCGACTCGGCGCGGCGGCCCCAGATCGAACAATCGACCCATTGGGTCGTCTTGCGCTCGCCGAAACCGACATCGTTGGCGACGCGGAAGCCCAGCACCTTCTCGCCGCTCTGGGTCGTGCGCAATTCGCCGTCCGCGCCCAGGCGTCCCGTAAACGTCCAAACATTCATCGCTCGTTGCTCCTAAGCGCGAGTGTCCCAGCATCCATGCCGACCCGTCAGGATGCCCGGCGGAGGCATCCAGATGCCGAGGGTTCCCATTCGCAGGGCCGGCTGTTCAATGGCGACCATCCCCCCGGTCCCGCGCAACGAAGCACGAGGGACCGACGCCGGTCAACCGCCGTCGGATATGCTCCGGCAATGCCCGGACCGGCTCACTCGCCCAGCCGTTCCGCACCAGAACACTCCATGAACAAATATAGCAGAGCAGCAGGCGCCGGAAAACCGATTCCTTCGCCGTAGTGCAGGATTCCTACTGGCCCAAGCGGGACCACCAAAGTCGGCATTCAAGGAAGGCCGGGTTCAACGAAGACGGCGGGCGGCCAGATCCAGGGCGATCTTCAATTGGGCATGGGAAAACGGCTTGTGCACGACGCCGAGCGGATAGGTCTCGGTGATGCGGGCCATGGTGCCATGGTCGCTGTTTCCCGACAGGAAGATGGACCGCAGGCCATGGTCCAGGTTCAGCCGCCGCGCCGTGGCGATGCCGTCCCCGCCGCCGAACCGCACATCGGTCAACGCCAGATCCGGCCGCTCACGTCCGGCCAGTTCCGCCGCCTCGACCTCCGTCCGCGCGACGCCGCAGACGGTGTGGCCCAAATCCGCCACCAGGACGGACAATGCGTCGGAAACGGCGTCGTCATGTTCAAGCACCAGCACGCGAAGCGGCTGCCCGGGCGAACGGACGCGCTGGGGCAAATTCTGCTTGGCGATGGAGTCGATCCTGAGCATGCGACCGACCTCGGGCGTTCCCAGTGTTGCGTATTATGCGGCGAATTTTGGTAAATTTTCATTTACCGATACGCCGTTTGTACTAGAACCAACCCGAATTTGCAAGCTCTATCGTTCAGATCCTGACCTTTTGCGCCCCAACATAGGCGGCCGTCATCGACCCGAGTCGGAACTCGGCCAACAAGGCTCCAGCCATCGAAAAAGGGTCAACGCCCTGCCGGTCCGAGCCAGTCGATACCGCCCGGGGTGCGCTGCCCGCCGCCGTTCGCACGCACCGTCGCGGCGCGCGAAGGCGGCGGCGCCGGCGCCGGTTCACCGGCCAGCCAGGATGCGTGTCGCTCTGACATCGGCGCCTCTGACTTGGGCCCCTCTGCCACAGTGGGCTCAGGTTTGGCTCGAGGCCGGGCGCTCGCCGGTGCAGTCAGGAACGGCTCCGCGACCGGTGCGGGCGAAAGAGGCTCCGGCGGGCGCGGTGCGGCCAGCGCCTGCTGCCCCGCGCGCGCCGGTGGGCTGGTCGGACGCGGCGGCAGCGCATCGAGCTGAACCGGGGCCGGATCCACCTCCATCCTCCCGTCGTCGCCGTCCGATCGGTGGTCGGCATCATCGTCCCAAACCGCTGCGGTCGCCTGACGCAGGCGCGGCGCATCGGCGGCGCCCAGCCAGGACGGGCGTTCGTCGTCCGCCAGCGGTCCGGTCTGGGTGTTGAGCTGCCGCGCCTGCTCGCGAATATCCAACAGGGTGGTGACCGCCAACTGCAGCAGCGGGGCCAGTACCATGGGATCGGCCATTTCCTCCGCGCTCAGCGCGGCGAAGCGGTCGCGCACGATCTCGACCGCGCTTTCTACGCCGTCGCGCAGGGCGCCGGCCTCATGTGCCAGCCGCTCCAAATCCTCGCGCAGGGCGGAGATTTCGCACGCCTGCCGCAACTCGTGGAAGCCGATACCCGCCCCCAGCAGGGGTGCGGATCGCCGGTCCCGTGATGAACCAAAATCGTGAGGCATCTTGGCCTTACCCCGGTTCCAAGCCCAGCCCGATGAAGGCGTCCGGCCGGCATGATGCGGCGGTGCCCCCGTATGGCAACCCGCGCAACCAACGGCCGGTTCCAAAAGCCGACATGATGGCGCGAACTGCCGGAACGTCGGCGAAGTTGCACCAGTCACGGCCCGCCCCTGATCGGGCAACGATGTTTAGCGCCGTTGATGTCGTTTGGAAACCGTTTGCGCGTGATGGCCGCTTGTACTATTTTTTCGGCCCCAGGGGAATGGAATCCTTGCGATCCAACATCCAGGCGCTTCCCCGCCGCCATTTCATCTTGCCGGAATCCCATACGGTGTCGATCGACCGCTCGGAACTTGAACGGCTCCTTGCCGATCGCCCGGCAGGCAACCGCAGCGCCATGCAGGCGGTGCGCGAGAGCTACGCCGACATCGGCCTGATGCGCGAACGCGGCCTGTCCTGGGCCGAGATCTCGGATCTGCTGGCGAAGCTGGGCGTGACCGCCCGCGACAACCAGCCGATTTCGCCCGTCACCCTGCGCTCCGCCTTCTTCCTTGTCGGGAACGAGGGGCGCGGCGAGACTACCGACGACCATGCCGGCGGCTCCGTCATGCCGGCGGAGACGCTGGCCGCCGTTCACGAAGCCGCGCTGTCCGCCGGTTTGAACGACGCGGAGGAGGACGAAGCAGCCGACTCCGATACGGAAGCTGCGGACGAGGCGCCGGTGTCGGCTTCCGAACCGGAACCTGTGGTGGAGGCCGCCGAGGAAGCCGTCCAGGACGCCGCCGCGGATGCCGTGGCGGTGGAGGAGCCGGTAACGGAAGAGCCGGAGCCGGCTGGATCGGAGCCCGATGTCGCCGCATCTGCACCGCAGGCGGACGAGACCGAATCCGAACCAGATCCCGAGCCCGCCCCCCCTGCCCCGGACCTGCTCGCCCCGGCGATCCCGGTTGCCGACGAGGAGCCGGCGGAGGACAGCGGCCCCGACGACAGCGTGTCGCAAGACGTCTCTTCCGACCCCAAGATCTCCAGGCCGGAACCACAGCCGGCCGCCAACCAGACCCCCGCGGCGGCTGCGCGGGACACCGGTTCGCCGGCGTCTCCGCCTGTGCCTCCCACGACGACCCAAGACGAATCAACGAACGCATACTGGAAAGGCGATCGCATGCTGGGCACGATCTTCGTCCTCAATGACCGCGGCGGCGTCGGCAAGACGCTGCTGTCCCATCACCTGATGGCGACCGCCATGCTGGAAGGCCTGCAACTGAAGGTCGTCGAGTACGAGGTGAACGAGCGTCTCGCCCGCCTGTTCGGCCCGGACGTGGTCGAACATCGCCGCATCACCCAGGACTTCATGAACATGATGGGGTCGGGCGACGGCTTCTACGAGTTCTGGGATCTGATCGGTCCGGAGTTGCAGCGCGGCGGCCGTCTGTACGACTTCGGCGGCAACATCTCGCAGTGGTTCTTCAATTGGGCCGAGGTGTCGGGCTTCGACTATTACGTCGGCGACGGCGAACGGCTGACCTTCATGGTTCCGGTGACCGTCGACCTCGCCTCGCTCTCCACCGGCATGACGACGCTGGAACGGGTGGCGACGATCGCCCCGAAGGCCAAGCGCGTCCTCGTCGAAAACGGCTTCTCCGGCCCCTTCTCGCAGCTTGAGGACAGCCAGTACGCCCGCCGCAAGGCCGAGATGGTTGAGCGCGAGGGCCTGCAGGTCATCTCCATGCAGCCCTGCACCGCTCCGGCCTGGGCGCGCCTGACCGGCCACCGCCTGGATCAGGTGGCGACGATGACCCGCGAGGATCTGGTGAAGCTGGGCATGACCCCGCCGGTCGCCTCCCGCTCGCTGATCATCATCCACGAATGGCTGCGCAACATGCGTCAGGCGCTGTCGCCCTACCTGCATGACGCCTTCCGCCAGACCCCGGCCACCGCCAAGGCGCGCTGAGGCTGGACCGACAGGTCAGGTTGTTTTTGTTTCCGGAGGCCCTTCTCCCACCCAGGGAGAAGGGCTTTTCCGTCTCTACGCCGCGCTGCGGGCGGCGCTGGGGCTGTAGAGGTCTTCCTTGACCGGTGCCACCGACCGCACCTGATAGCCGGGACGCGCGCTGAACCGGCGGTTGGCGCGTTCGGCCGCCTCGCGGTCCGATTCCGCCCACACCAGATAATTGCGCCCGCGTGCCCATTCGACCGCCAGCGGGTGGGTGGCGTCGATCTCGCCGATCTGCTGGTTCACCACCGTCACCAGCCATTCCTTGTCGCCGGGATTGCGCCGGTCGGTCAGGACCAGGATCTGCGGGCGGCGCTTCTGCTGCGCTTCGGTCAGGCGCTGCTGCACCTCCACCTGCTTCTTGCGCAGCTCCACGATGTCCCGCGTCAGCTCCTCGATCTCGGCATGGAGATTTTCCTCCTCGCGGTGCAGGCGGTGGATGGTGGCGTCCAGCTTGTCCAGCCTGTTGCGCACGCCGCGCACGCGCTGGCGCGCCTGCGACACCCGCTGTTCCACGGTCATCAGCACATTGCCGAGCCAGGCGCCGATCGCGACGATCGCCAGGACGATGATGAAGTTGATCATCATGTCGCGGCACCGGCCTTGGCGCGAGCGGTGGCGGGCGGCACCGGCACGCCCCCCTTGCCGCCGGTCCTCGCATCCCCCCGCATGAAGGACTTCTGGAACCCCAGCTTGAAGGGGAAGGCGACGTCGCACAACTGCTTCGCCTCGTCAAAGCTGGAGGCCCAGACCTCCGCCACGTTGGCGCAGCGCCAGATCGGGTTCACGGGCCCGCGTTCGCCGGCGGCCCGTGCGGCGGCAGACGCCTTTTCCTGGGTGACGGTGGCGACGAACTTCATCAGGCCGGCCTGCGGGTCGCCGACCTCATGCACGAACAGCGGCGGCTGCTCGGCCAACTCGCGGATCTGCTTCTCCGCCTTGCGGATGTCGCTTTCCAGCCGGCTGCGGTCGGAGGACTGGCTGTTGCGGCGCTGAACCAGCTGATTGACCCGGTTCTGAAGCTCCTGCGATTCCGCATGCAGCACATAGACGCGGTTCTCGATCTGCTCCAGACCGCTGCTCTTTTCCATGATGTTCGGCAGGAAATCCTTCAGCATCATGGCGACCGGGACGGCGGCCAGCATGATGATGACGATGGCGATCAGGAACAGGGTCGTATTCGACATCCGCCCGCCCGTTCTCCTACCAAAGCCCGGCCCAAGGCCGCATCATCCGACGCGGAAGCTGCACCGGCGCAATGGAATGAGGATCACCGAACAATCCAGATCCGTCAACGAATCGTCACGGCTTGGTTCGAAATTCGTCCCAAATGAAACGATTTGCTGCGGTTCAGGACAGCGCCATCTCCGCCACCCGCTTCACCACGTCCCGCACCGGCCCTGGCCGGCGTTCGTCGCCCAGCGTGGTGAACCAGTGTTCCGGCGGATTGCGGCCCGCGGCGCGGCTCCAGGTCAGGCCGCGCAACACCGCCTCCGCCTCCGCCGTCGGCTTGATCGCGGGGTCGATGCCGTTCATCACCGCCCAGATCCCGGCCCAGCAGCGCCCGACCGACCAGGGGTTATAGCCGCCGCCTCCCACCACCAGCACCCGCGGCGCCAGCGGCAGCAGGGCCGCCACCGCATCCCACAGCGCGCGGTTGGACAGCTCCAGCCGGCTCAGCGGGTCTTCGGCCAGCGCGTCGGCACCGGTCTGGATCACCATCGCCTGCGGACAGAAGGCACGGGCCAGCGGCAGCACCGCCACCTCCATCACATACTCCATCTCGCTGTCGTTGAAGCCCGGCGGCACCGGCAGGTTGCGGGCCATCCCGCCGGCGCGATCCTCCGCCTTGCCGGTGTAGGGCCAGCGCCCGTCCTCGTGGATGGAGATCGTCAGAACCCGGTCGTCGTCGGCGAAGGCCTCCTCCACCCCGTCGCCATGGTGGGCGTCGAGATCGACGTAGAGCACCCGCTCCAGCCCATGGTCCAGCAGTTCCAGGATGCCCAGCACCGGCGCGTTGAAATAGCAGAAGCCGCTGGCCCGATCGCGCCGCGCATGGTGGGTCCCTGCCGCCGGGGCATAGACCAGACCCGCCGGCCTGTCGCCCAGGATCCGGGCGGCCTGCAATGCCGATCCGCTGCTGTGGGCGGGCCGCCGGTACATCTCGGCGAAGACCGGATTCTCCAGCTTGCCGAGATTGTGCCGGGCAGCGGTAGCCTCATCCACCCGCTGTTCCACCTCCGCCCGTTTCAGCGCCGCGATGTAATCGGCGCTGTGGAAGCGCGCCAGTTCCCGTTCGCTCGCCACATGGGTGTCGAGATAGACCTCGTCCGGCAGCCAGCCCATGGCACGGCTGAGGTCGATGGCGGTCGAGACGCGCGGGATCGCCAGCGGATGTTTCGGCCCATAGGTCGAGCCGCGATAGATCTCGCCGCCGATGAACAGCGGGGTGCGAAAGGGCGTGGTCAGGGCTGGCACTCCATGATGCCCGCCAGAAACTAGGCGGGGCCACGCTCCGGTCAAGCGCCCGCTTCCAAGGTCGGGATTCCGCTGGCCGGAAGTCCGATCCGGCAATGCTTGCGATCACGGATCGTCCGCGCCTATAGTCGCCGCCTTCACTGGGGGGAGCCGATGGGCGGCTGAGAGGTCCTGTTGCGGGACGACCCCTGGAACCTGATCCGGTTCATGCCGGCGTAGGGATCAGTGATGCGGGACCGCACCCACTCCTTTTCCGCCAGAACGACATGCTTGCGATGACGCCGCTTTCGGTGACGATCTCGCGCGCCCGGCTGACCTATGGCGGCACGCTGCTGTTCTCCGACCTGACGCTGGAACTGCCGGCCGGCCGGACCACCTGCCTGCTGGGACCGAGCGGCGTCGGCAAGACCACCCTGCTGCGCATTCTCGCCGGTCTCGCCGAACCGGAACCGCCGACGCAAGTCGTTACCGGCGATGGGCAACCGCTGGCCGGCCGCATCGCCTACATGGCGCAGCAGGACCTTCTGCTGCCCTGGCTGACCGTCCTCGACAATGTCCTGCTCGGCGACCGGCTGCGCCACCGCCGGCCCGGCCCGGCGCGGGTGGAGCAGGCCCGCGCATTGCTGGACCGCGTCGGTCTGGCGGGGAGGGAACGCGACCGCCCGGCTGCCCTGTCCGGCGGGCAACGGCAGCGGGTGGCGCTGGCCCGCACACTGATGGAGGACAAGCCGCTGGTCCTGATGGACGAGCCCTTCTCCGCGCTCGACGCCATCACCCGGCTGCGGCTGCAGGAAACAGCGGCAGAGACATTGGCCGGCCGCACCGTCCTGATGGTCACCCACGACCCGCTGGAGGCGCTGCGCATCGGCGACCGCCTGCATGTGATGACCGGCCGTCCCGCCGTGATGGGGCCGGCGCTGGAGCCGTCCGGCACCGTGCCGCGCCGCGTCGACGATCCCGGCCTGCTCGCGCATCAGGCCGAGCTGCTGCGGAGGCTGGCGGAATGAAGGCGCTGCTGCGCGCTCTGGTCACGCTGCTGGTGCTGGTCGCCGGCTGGCAGGCGCTGGTCTGGGCCACCGGCCTGCCGCGTTACCTGCTGCCCAGCCCGCTGGCGGTGGCCGACGCGATGCAGAGGCAGGCGCCCCTGTTGCTGACCCACGGCCTGACCACCCTGTCCGAGATCCTGATCGGGCTGGTCGCCGGCGTGGCGTTGGGCGGGGTCAGTGCGTTGCTGCTGGCGCGCTTCCGCACCGCGCGGCGCTGGCTGATGCCGCTGCTGCTGGTCAGCCAGGCGATTCCGGTCTTCGCTCTGGCGCCGCTGTTGGTCCTGTGGCTGGGCTACGGCATGGCATCCAAGATCGCGATGGCGGTGCTGGTGATCTATTTCCCGGTGACGACTGCGCTGTTCGACGGGTTGCGGCGCACCGATCCCGGCTGGCTCGACCTTGCCCGCACCATGGGAGCCTCCCCCGCCGCCATCCTGTGGAGCATCCGCCTGCCGGCCGCCCTGCCCGCCTTCTGGTCCGGCGTGCGTGTCGCCGCCGCGGTGGCGCCGATCGGCGCGGTGATCGGCGAATGGGTGGGGTCTTCCTCCGGCCTCGGCTACCTAATGCTGCACGCCAACGCCCGCATGCAGATCGACCTTCTGTTCGCCGCCGTCCTGGTGCTGGGGCTGTTCGCGGTGACGCTGTACGCCGCCGTCGACGCGCTGGCCCGCCGCGCCCTGCCCTGGCAACCCGATACCCAACCTGCCGAAGACGCCAACCCTTAAGCCGCCAACCCTCGAAGGGGGAGAGACACCCGATGAAGCACCTATTCGCCGCCGGCCTGATGGCCGCCAGCCTGATGACCTCGCTTCCGGCCCTGGCCCAGGACAAGCTGTCCGTGATGCTGGACTGGTTCGTCAACCCCGACCATGCCCCGCTGGTGGTGGCGCAGGAGAAGGGCTTCTTCAAGGATGCCGGGCTGGACGTGACTCTGACCGCTCCGGCCGACCCCAACGATCCGCCGAAGCTGGTCGCCGCCGGCGGCACCGACATCGCCGTCTCCTACCAGCCGCAGCTGATCCTGCAGGTGGACGAGGGGCTGCCGCTGGTCCGCATCGGCACGCTGGTGTCGACGCCGCTGAACTCCGTCGTCGTGCTGCGCGATGGGCCGGTGAAGACGCTGAAGGACCTGAAGGGCCGCAAGGTCGGCTACTCGATCGCCGGCTTCGAGGATGCCCTGCTCGGCGCCATGCTGGAGAAGCAGGGGCTGAGCCTGAAGGACGTCGAACTGGTGAACGTCAACTTCTCGCTTTCGCCGTCGCTGCTGTCGGGACAGGTCGATGCCGTGATCGGCGCCTTCCGCAACTTCGAGCTGAACCAGATGGAGATCGAGAAGCATCCCGGCCGCGCCTTCTACCCGGAAGAGGAGGGCGTCCCTCCCTATGACGAGCTGATCCTGGTCGCCCGCAAGGACAAGGCAAACGACCCGCGCTTCAAGCGCTTCCTGGCGGCAGTGGAACGGGCGACGCTCTACATTCTGAACCATCCGGAGGAATCGCAGGCCGCCTTCGTCAAGGGCCGGCCGGAGCTGAACGACGAACTGAACCGCCGCGCCTGGGCCGACACCCTGCCGCGCTTCTCCCACAGCCCGGCGGCGCTGGATGCCGAACGCTACACCCGCTTCGCCGAGTTCCTGAAGGCGCGCGGCCTGATCAAGACGGTGGCGCCGCTCGACCACTATGCGGTGGTGGTGAAGTAACACCGTCCGCTTGCAGACATTGCCATTCGCCCCGGCGGAGCGTTATCTGAAAGGAAAGCGCTCCGCCGGCCGACTGTCGAGCCGAAGGCGGGCCAAAGCATAAGATTGGGAGACGCGAGGGCATGCCGATCAAGACCATCCTGCTGCACATGGCCAACGACGACGCCTACGCCAGCCGTCTGGCGGTGGCCGCTGCCCTGGCCAAGCGCCTCTCCGCCCATATCCAGGCTCTCTACATCGCCACCCCGGTGTCGATGCCGGCCGGCGCCACCGGCCGCGCCGCTTCCTACGGCTTCATGGCGGAGGCCACCGCCATCGCCCACGAGAATGCCGAACGCATCGAGCGCGAGGTGCGTCAGGCGCTCGACGGCCTGTCCTTCGACTGGACGATCGAGGAGGGCGATCACGTCGATCTGCTGGCGGAGCGGGCCTCCTACGCCGATCTGGTCGTGGTGGCGCAGTCGGCCGCGGTTCGGGCGGGCGAACGGGTGTCGCTGCACCATATCCCCGACCGTCTGCCGCTGGAGACCCCCACCCCGGTGCTGGTTCTGCCGCCGAAGCAGCCGGCCGCGGCCCCGATCGGCCGCCATGTGCTGGTCGCCTGGAAGAACAGCCCGGAATCGGCCCGCGCCGTCCGCGCCGCCATGCCTTTCCTCGAAGCGGCGGATTCCGTCACCGTCCTGTCGGTCGAGCCGCCGGGCCAGCACAGCAACGATGCCGCCGATCTGGTCGACTGGCTGCACCGCCACTGCATCGCCGCCCGCCCGCAGTCGGTCATCGCGTCGGGCGGCGAGGTCGGCGACATGATCCTGTCCTGCTGCAGCGACCAGGGTGCCGACCTGCTGGTGATGGGCGCCTATGGCCATTCCCGTCTGCGCGAACTGGTACTGGGCGGCGCGACCCGCACAGTGCTGGATGGGCTGACCCTGCCGGCACTGCTGACGCATTGAGCTGTTGCAGGGAGGGGTGTGCGGCGTATCCCTCCCCCTCTTCGAGGGAGAGGGGATTGAATGCTTGTCAGCCTGACGCTCTGCAAAGGATAGGCGGAGTTCCCTCTCCCGCAAAGCTCTCGCACAAAGCTTCGCTTTGTGCTGACGCGGCAGGCGGACCGTAGGTCCGCTGAGAGCGGGGGAGGGTTAGGGA